>JAZLII010000145.1:0-23498 GCA_045617275.1 Bacteroidaceae bacterium | reverse complement strand
CCATGGTGCGTATTACTCTTCGAAGGTGATTTCAAGGATTTCCAACTCGATGACACCTGCAGGAACCTTGGCAGTAACGGTCTCGCCCACCTTGTGGCCCAGGAGAGCCTGAGCAATAGGGGTGCTGACGCTGATCTTGCCCTCGCGAAGGTTAGCCTCTGTGTCGCTGACAATGGTGTAGGCCATGGTCATGTTGTTCTTCACGTTCTTCAGTTTCACCTTGGTCAGGATCTGCACGGTCTCGTTGTTGAGCTTGCTGGTGTCGATGATCTTTGCCGCAGCGATGACAGCCTTCAGGTTGGCTATCTTGCCTTCCAGTTTGCCCTGCCACTCCTTGGCAGCATCGTACTCTGCATTCTCACTCAGGTCGCCCTTGTCGCGTGCCTCTGCGATAGCGGCACTTGCTGCGGGACGATCCACGCTCTCCATGTGCTGGAGTTCGGCCACGAGCTTGTCGTAGCCCTTTTGTGTCATGTAAGCCATATCTTGTTGTTTTTAGTTTTATCCGTTGGATTGAATGTGCTTTCTATGGCCGATCTTCACGGTCCGTTTTTCAAAGATAGACTAAAAGAAAAGAATCCTGGCTTGTGAGCCAGAACCCTTCTCTTTATATTCTTATGTCATCTTCAGTGGCAAAGATACGGACTTTTTCCGAATCAGCAAATTTTTTGGCTATAAATTTACGATTCTGCCGTCTTGTGAAGACGTACCATACCGTCTTTTGGAGGAAATGGACAGCTGATACGGCTGTTGCCTTTAGTTCTTCTTGAGGTGGATCACCTTGCTGGCCCACTGTCCGTCGAGGCGTACCTCAACGCCATTCTCCATCAGGAATTTTCCACTGAACTGATGTCCTTCCCAGTGGTCAGCACCACCTTCGCGGTTGAGCTCCGTGAGTGTGTAGACGGCATTGGGGTCGAGTCCGGCAAAACGGAAACGAGGACGGAAGAGGTCGACGTACTGCTCAAACTTGTAGGCGAAGAACAGACCCTCGGTCTTCTGCTCGTTCATGATCATCTCGCTGCAGTAGCCCTTACCCTCGTAGGGAGAGATGAGACGATAGAGATCGCCCTGCTGGATGATGGGACGGAACTGCTTGTAGGTCTCTATGGCACGCTGTGCAAAGGCCATCTCGCGCTCGTTGAAGTCTGCAGGCTTCATCTCGATGCCCAGACGACCCGTGAAGGCCACGTCGAAGCGGAACTTCAAAGGTATCTGGCGTCCCGTCTGGTGGTTGGGCGAAGCGCTTACATGCTGAGCCATAGCGCAGGTGGGGAAGAACATAGAGGTACCCCACTGGATGAAGAGACGCTGCTGAGCATCGGTGTTGTCGCTCACCCAGAACTCCTCGAAGTAAGGCATCAGACCGTAGTTGACACGGCCACCACCACTGGCACAGCACTGGATGACGAGGTCGGGATACTTCTCACGGATACGCTGGAGGGTCTTGATGAGGCCCATGTGGTAGTCCACGTAGAGGTGGCTCTGCTGATCCTGGGTAAGGTAGCTCGAACCGAAGTTCTGTATCTCATAGTTGGCATCCCACTTGATATAGTAGAGGTCGGGAGTCTCCTTCTTCAGGTTGTCTACTACCTGGAACACGAAGTCCTGCACCTTGGGATTGCTCATGTCGAGGATAAGCTGGGTGCCACCTCGACCGTAACGAGGCTGACGGGTGGGATGGCATACGATCCATTCGGGATGTTTCTCGTAGAGTTCGCTGGGATTGTTGGTCATCTCGGGCTCGATCCAGATGCCGAACTTCAGTCCGCGATCCTTGGCAGCCTTGGCCAGTGCGGGGACACCGTTGGGCAGCTTGATGGTATCGGTCACCCAGTCACCCAAAGCCTTGTCGTCTACGGTACGGCGATACTTGTTGCCAAACCAACCGTCGTCTACGACAAACAGTTCGCCACCGAGCTTCTTCACACCGTCCATGAGTTTCTCGCAAGCTTCCTGGCTGACGTTCATGTAGATGCCCTCCCAAGAGTTGAGCAAGATGTCGCGAGGCTTCTCGCCATTGTGTACCATGTTGTTCTTGCGAGCCCAACGGTGGAAACTGCGGCTTGCACCACCCATACCCTCGGTGCTGTAGGTCAGAGCCAGCTGAGGCGTGGTGAAGCTCTCTCCCTTCTTCAGCGTGTACTGAGAGTTCTCCTCGCTGATACCAGCGGCAAAGCGATGGATACCCTTGCCCTGAGTGTCGACCCTCATCTTGAAGTTACCGCTCCAGCAGAGTACGGCACCGATGACGCGACCCTGGTTCTCCTGGGGCTTGCCATCGAGTGAGAGCATCAGGTTGGGACGGTTGACCACGGCATTCTTTGCACCGTTGTAGTCCTGTACGAGAAACTGTCCGGCATGCAAGGGCTCCTCCGTGACCTGTGCCTCGGCACCCCATGCACCGTGCTGATGGCTTACCCACACGTCACCTTGGCGAATGGGCAGGAAACCGCTGGCAAACTGCAAGAGTGTGACAGGCTTCTTCTCATTGTTGCGTATCTCCGTCCAGGTCTCGATGACGTCGCAGTTCTGATAGGCACGATAGCACACGTCCACCTGGAAGTCATAGAGCTTGTCCTTCATCGTGACGACGTAGACCTTGGCATTCTGCTCCTGACGCTCCGTGTCGCTGACGTAGACCAGTTCGGTACTCATGTTGCCATCGGCATGACGCACACTCAGGCAGGTGAGGTCCTGGCAGCCCAGACCGAAGGCGGGATAGGCATCCTCCCAGAGACTGTAGGCCATGTAGACCTCGTCGGCATTGCGCACCTTGCTACCGTAGTAGCTGATGTGGAGAGGCGTGTTCTCCTCTGCCTTGAGCAGCAGGGTCGTGTTGGGAGTGTTGACAAAGATGTCCTTTGCAAAGAGTTGCACGGCAGCAGTGAGCAGGGCAACCAGAAAAAGTGTTTTCTTCATTATTGGTAGATTTTAGTTTTTATGTACCTTAGGAATTTATTTTTATCATTACTGTATATACAAAAATCAACGGTTACTTCCCTTTCGTGTGGGAGAGGTAACCGTTGCAAATGTACATAAAATCTATGAAACGGAGAAGCACTAAAACGCAAAAACTATGATAAGTATAAGGAATGGGGATAATAATCTCTGATAGTTGCATGTTTTGGCACTATCCTTCTATCTCTGTCGTTTGTACCGTCACTCATTTCCGGTCGTACCGGATGTTTCTACGTGTCCTTGTCCTGCTCTTCTGGCCCGTGCGATATCGTATTGGCCTGAGCGAAGTAGAGACCTACGAGGCATTCCTCCACATCAGAGCCCCATGAGCATGATTCCGACAGACAGTGTGTTGAACTCGGGACCGAAGGTGGGGTTGAGCACCTTGCTGGGAGAGTACTTGGCATAGACGCCGAGAAGGTTCTTGTAGTTGAGCACTCCCACGAGGTTCATTCCCACTTTGTTGGTCTTGATGTTCTTGAACTTCTCCTTCTGCTCACCCTGGGCATCCTCGTACTTGGTCACGATCTTGTGCTGGCTGCTGCGATGACCGATCACGCTGAGCTCGGGACCGAAAGCCAGACGGAATCCACGACCCAGGTTCTGGATGTATTTCAGGTTGAAGGTGGCTGAGTTTGTACGTATCTTGCTGAAGTTGGGGATGGCACCTTCGGGGTAGCCCTCTATGCTGATCTGCTTGGTTGCCACATCCTCTACGAAACGCATGTCGCCGGTCATGCGATAGTTTTTCACGTCGATACCCACACCCAGCGACAGGGTACCCGTCTTCCAGGGATGCATACGCAGGGCTATCATGTCTTCGATGCAGAAGTTGAACGAGCGTCCCATGTTGACATCCATGCCAGAGGGAGCATTGAGGGCGTCGGTAAAACCGAATCCCCAGCCACTGAACAGTGCGATGGTGGGCAGGAGTCTGCTGGAAGTGCTCTTCTTGGCGTGGACGTTCACACCGATGATGTCGAAGTTCCAGCCACCGGGATGACTGTTGGACGATTCCTGTACAAACTCCAGTGAGTCGCTCTTCTCATTGGCTATGCTCACTTCTATCTGAGCTTTGGCGGGTGTGGCGAGCAGCATAGAGGCTGCGATGAATGCTATGTTGGCAAAAGATTTTATCGTTTTCATTGTGTGATATTTTTTATTGTAAATTATGTTGTGAATAATAATCGGTTGTAAATCAGTTCTTTTTGAACATCTTGCGAAGTTCCTTGATGGTGGCGTTGCCCTTCATGAAGACCATTGTGATGGCGTATTCGTTGGTCTTAAACGGCGTGCACTGATAGCAGAGATACCATCGGGAAGCCCCGTCGGGCTTTGCCTTTTCGCTCGGCTCGAGCGTCATCATGGCGTAGCTCAGGGGAGACTGCAGGACGTGTATCTTGCCGTCCTCCTTGACCTTGTCGTTTTCACCCTGTCGCTCCTGCTCGAGATCGATGGCCTTCTTGATGTCCTTGTTGACCAGTTCCTCTATCTTGCGTCGCTCCTCCTCCGAAGCCTTGAACTTGATACTGCGGAAGTAGGTCAGCTTGTAGGGTTTCAGTTGTTCGCCTTTGATGAGATTGTCCACCATGTAGGTCTTCTTCACGATGTCGCCCTCAAATATCTCGTTGACATACAGTCCCTTCTGTGCTTTGGCGGGAAGTATGGTCAGTAAGAAAAGTATGCTTAAAAGTAAGTGTCTCATGTGTCCTAACGTAATGTCATTAATTAAAGATGTCTGTCAGTTCGCTTTCCACGTCTGGGCGATCGAAGAGGTCGCCCATCGTCTCTTGCATCATATCCAGTGCCATGCTGGTGTCCTCCACCTTGTTGCCGTAGATGTAGGTTACGGCGGTGTCGCTGTCGTCGTGCCAGAAAGGCTTGGTGGCGAAGATGACACCTGTGAGCAGTGCGGCAGAGGCGATGATGCGCAGTGCGATGCGTCGGGCCACCCGTGGAGGATTGAAGAGCGACACGGCAGGCTTATGAGAGAGAGGTGCCTCGCTTTCTGCGCTGTGAGTCTGCTCTGCCATCATCTGGTCGAAGAGCGCGCTCTCGTCCTCTTCCATCCAGTGCTCCTGAGGCTCCATCTCATCGGCACTCATCTCCAGCATCTCCAGGATGACCTGGCTCTCCGCATCGGGATGCTCCTCGGCCTGAAGGAGTAGGAGCAGATCCCTCTCCTCTTGGTGAGTGGCTGTGCCTGCCATGTATTTTTGGATCAGTATCTCTTTCATTGTTCGCGTGTTTTGGTCTTTTCGGTTGGTTCGAGTTATTCGTTGGTTCGATTTTTCGAGAGTTCGATTTTTCGATTATTCGGGTGCTCGATTGTTCGAGTTATTCGGTCGTTTGGCTTTTGAGTTTGGCGAAGATTTTCTTTCGTGCCAGTGAGAGCATGCTGCTTACGGTGCGCGGTGTGGCTCCTGTGATGGCGGCTATCTCCTGTGTCGTGAGATCCTGTTGCCAGAGTTGGAAGATGCGCCGTTCGGAGGGTGGGAGCGTGTCGATGGCTTGCCGCAGTCGTTGGTGGTTTTCCTGCTCTTCGAGACTTGCGGACTGCGAAGTGCCCTCCAAAGCACCCAGGGCTTCAAGCGGTACGGCCTTCAGTTTCTGCTTTTTCCTCCACAGGCTGATACATACATTCTTGGTGATGCGTACGGCCAGAGCGCAAAAGTCTTGCGGCGTGTCGATACGTTCACGCATGAGCCAAAGACGGAGGAGCGACTCCTGTACCACGTCTTCTGCGGAAGCTTCGTCGTGCAGGAAGTCCGTTGCCAACCTGCTCAACTGAAGACGCTGTCTTTCGGCCAATTCTATGTATGTTTCTGCTGTCATTTGCTTATATAACGCAAAAATGGCGGAATGTTATGTTCCGCCATGCACTTTTTTTGCAAAAAATCGAAAAAAAGTTTATTTGTGCTCATTCATCAGTTCCTCTATCTTATTATAATAAGGTATAGACTCCTTGGTCAGAATCTCCAGAAACACCTTGCTGCTCTGCTTCTGGCACACGTCCTTCAGCTTGTGCGCATAGCAGTAGACGCGAGTGGGCAGTTCCTTCACCTCCTTGGCTATCAGTCCCGAACGTCCGTAGATGGTACGGTGAGAGAGGAATGAGACGAAATGACTGTCCTGTACGATGTTGAGGATGGCATTGGCACTGTCGCTGTACGACCGGATGTTCATGAGTTCCAGTTCGGCCTGTATCTTCTGTCCCAGTGCTCTCATGGCACCGCCGTTTCGCTCAGGCAAGATGATGTTTTGGGTGCGCAAGTCCTGTGTGGACAAGTGCTCCTTGTTGGCCAGAGGGTGCGTCTTGCTCATGATGGCATAGATGCCATAGGTGGTGATGGGTTCCGACTCTATGCCGTCGCCCTCTTCAGGCGTGTTGATGGTGAAGGCGAGGTCCAGTTCGTGAGCTGTCAGCATACGGCGCAGTTCCTGACTGGGCTGGTAAAACATGTTGATGTGCAGTTGAGGGTAGCGCTTCAGCATCTCCATCACGGCATGGCGTATGTAAGGCTCCATGGCCTCTGTCATGCCGATGTTGAGCTGTCCCGTGATCAGTCCACGTATGCTGAGCATATGTTCCTGGCAAGTATCGAAGCTCTTCAGAGCCTTTCTGGCAAGAGGTAGGAGTTCCTCTCCCGACTCGGTCAGGGCCACGCTGTGCGTGTTGCGAAGAAAAAGCTGACATCCCAATTCCTCTTCCAGCAACTTTATTTGCTGTGAGATGGCACTCTGGGAGAGGTAACACTGGCGAGACGCTTCCGAGAAACTGTGCGTCTCAGCTACATTGACAAAATACTTAAGCTGACGTATTTCCATAGTACGTAGGATGATGGTTCGGTGGCAAAGGTAAGACAATAAATCGATATATGCACTATAATTTCTAATAAAAATATAAAAAATCTATTAGAAAAACTGATGGCATGCCGTTTCTCAACGACATGCCACCCAAAAGTATTCCTCCACATTGTCAAGCAGTTCGGTAGTCATCGGTGGCGTCGCTACGCCAGAGACCGGCCCGACTCAAGGGAAAGAAACACACACAATGAAAAAACGACTTGGAAAACACACACATCCCTTGTCTTCTGCTTGTGCGATGGAGGTAGGTATAAGTTGTCAGAAAAATAAATCTAAAATCCGACATGTCCATCCGTAGAACCCGCTTGGAGAACTATACGGGACATTTGGTTTTGCAGGCATCGTGGAGCACCTTTCTCCACAGACCATGCTTGTTGCAGTAGGCATAGACCACTCTGGGATATCCGTCACACTGTATGGTCACCTCTGGCAGTTCGCTTGCGTCGAGGTAGCGTATGGTGGCCCCTTGCTCGGTCTCCACGACGATGAAACAGATGTGGTGGTCGGTGGTGGCAGGGTGGAAGTTCTTCCCCACCTTTACCCGGATCACGTTGTGGTCCATGAGAGTCACCTCTGGGATGTGATGCTCATTGCTGGCTTCCATGCTGTTGGGAGTCAGTGCTTCCATCTCGCTGTCACAGCAGAAAGGCACCACGCCGCTCGGAACTACTGCAGCCATCACGTTGCCACAGACATTACAATGATAAAACTTTGCAGCCATAGTCATACATTTTTTAAGGATGAATACTCATTTTGCCTTCTCGTGGCCACGAGGTGAGGTTTTTCTGCTACAAAGTAACGCACTATTTCCTCATGTCGAAGGGAATAGTGCGTTGATAAAAGGCTATGGTTATAAGTCTTTCTTAATAGAGAAGTGTAACTGTCACAAATACAGTGTCTTGCGCAGTATGTGAAAGAATGTTATTGTCTCCTCAGGTTGGCTTCAGTGTGCATACGTCGCATCATGGCCTTGTCCTCTTTGGGGCAGATCATCAGGATGCCGTTCTCTTCCACGATGACGTAGTCTTTGAGACCGCATACCAGAGCCAGATGCCCCTTGGGAAGACGTACGATGTTGCCCTCCGACTGATAGAGCTGAGCCTCGGTGTCGAGCACGAGATTGTCGTGTTCGTCCGTGAGGTCATCGTATCCCTCTGCCACCTTATTTATATGTAAGGCATCCCAGCTGCCCAGGTCGGCCCAGCCAAAGTGCACCTTCTGCACTGCCACCTCATTGTTGCCCTCCAGCACACCCATGTCGACATTGAGGTTGGGGAGCATGGTGAACAGTTCGCGGGCAGCATCGCTGGGTGCATGGGTCAGTTCGGCCATCATGCGAGGCAACTCTATCTGATATTCAGGCACTTTCTTCGACACTGTGCGCAGTATGGTCTGCACGTTGAAGAGGAAGATACCCACATTCCAGAGAAACTCGCCTGTCTGCATGAACATCTTCGCATACTCCGTGGAAGGCTTCTCGGTGAACGACTTCACGTGATAGAAATCGTCGTGCAGCATGTCGCCCATCTGTATGTATCCATAGTCCGTGTTGGGCGTGGTGGGAGTCAGTCCCATGGTGAGTATCATGTCGTGGGTACCCACGAAGGCAAGTCCTTGCTGGATGTCGTGGCAGAAAGCCTGCGTGTCGGTGATCCACTGGTCGGCCGGTGTACAGATGATGTTGGCCTGCACGTTGCGTCGAGCGGCGATGATGAGCGAACCGATAGCTACGCTGGCCAGGGTGCCCCTTCGCAACGGTTCGGCAATGATCTGTGTACGAGGCACTTGTGGCAGTTGCTCATTCACGAGGCCGAGGTACTGCTCACAGGTAGAGATGAAGATGTTCTCCGGTTTGATAAATGCTACGAAGCGGTCGTAGGTCTGCTGAAGCAGTGTGCATCCTGTGCCGAAGATGTCCAGAAACTGCTTGGGCTTCTCCTCTTGGCTGTAAGGCCACAGACGGCTACCGGAGCCACCAGCCAGTATCAGGCAGTATCCGTCACCGGTTCCTGTATTCATACCTTTGGTATGAGAATCGATAATTTCTTTAAAACTCATTCTTCAAAAAACGATGTGTTGTTCATGGTGAAGGGTGGTAGTTGGGAGCCAGCATGGTGCTGCATAGGGATGCTCTTGTGACCTTGCCCTTTTCTTTCTTCCTCAAAAATAGCAAATATACTCGTAATGACCAAATGCAAGGGGCCGTTTTGACGTTTTTTAAGTAGAATTGAACAATCGGTATAGCAAAGTTTGCATATATCGCACCAAATAAGTACTTTTGCCGGAACGAGATGACCAACGAAGCATACATAACACAGCATCGGGAAGACGATGTGCGCCAACTGGCCCTGAAGAAAGGGCCGGACGGGGTCGATGTACCCTGGTGCCTTCAGCAGATAGAGGGATGGCAACTGGCCCAGAAGAAGTTGCCCCGATGGGCCTCTTCCGAGGGTGTACTCTGGTATCCTCCCCGTCTCTCCATGGAGCAGTGCAGCAGTGAGGCTTCTGCCCTCTACAAGCGAAGCCTCTTGGAGCGCCTATTGGCTGAGGATGAGCGAGATAGCATGGCCGACCTTACGGGAGGATTTGGCATAGACTTCAGTTATCTGGCTCCTCTTTTCCGCCATGCCACCTATGTGGAGAGAGCCGAGCACCTCTGCGACATCGCCAGGCACAATTTTCCCCTTCTCGGCCTCTCGCATGCTGAGGTGGTCCATGCCGACTGTACCCAGCAGACCTTCGAAGCCGATGTGCTTTTCATGGACCCTGCGCGTCGCGACACGGCAGGCCGAAAGACCGTAGCTCTGGCCGACTGTACCCCCAACGTGGTGGAGATGCAAGACGACCTCCTGTCACGCTCAGCCTACTGGGTCATCAAACTCTCACCCATGCTCGACATCACCCAGGCCCTGCGTGCCTTGAAGCACGTGGTGGAGGTACACGTGGTGAGTGTCAGGGGAGAGTGTAAAGAATTGTTGCTCGTGCTGGCAGGACAGAAGAAGGGTGGGGAGGGCCTTCTGGATGCCGAACCCCTGTACTATTGTGCCAATCTCGACACCCCCGACGTCCACCTTGTCTGCAAGGAGACAGAGCGTGCAGAAGCACCGGTGGTGAGTCAGGACAGACCCGTACCTCAGGAAGACTACCTCTTCGAGCCCAATACGAGCGTGCTGAAGGCAGGATGTCAAGATATCTTATGTCGGCGATATGGACTCGCGAAACTCCATCCTTGCAGCAATCTCTTTGTGGGTAAGCATCCCTTGGAAGGGTTTCCCGGCAGGCAGTTTCGCATAGAGGCTGTGAGCGACTTCAGCAAGAAGGGTCTCAAGAGCATCCTAAGCGGCATACAGCAAGCCAACCTCACCATACGCAATTTTCCTACCTCTGTGGGCGAGCTGCGCAAGAAGCTCAAGCTGCGTGAGGGAGGCGATGTCTACTTCTTCGCCACCACGCTCCACGATGGTTCCCACGCCCTGCTGCGCTGTGTGAAGTGAGATACTCTTCACCTTGCTTGGCACCGTCTTTCACTTTGCACTTCATGGTACAAAAAAAGCGAAGCATTTCTGCCTCGCTTTCTTTATGTATGGTGTGTATTGTGCGTTGTCAAAAGTGCGTTACTTCACACGGTAGCGAACCTCCTCTGTGCGGTACTTCTTCACGGTGTACTTCTGCTTGAGGTCCTTGAGACCGGAAGCGGTGATGATGCTCACGCGGTTCTTGTCGTTCTCCTCGAAGGGCTGTACGGTGTCGCCGAAGTACTCAGCCTTGATGTCGCTGGCTCTCACACCGGCATCCACGAGAGCCTTGAAGGCCTTCTCGCTACGCTGTTGAGAGTAGCCCATGTTGATCTCGGGATTGCCCGTACCGCGGTCTGCATACGACTTTATGCTGATCTTGCACTCGCGGTGCTCCTTCAGGAAGGCACCGATCTTGGCCAGTTGCTCCTCGGCGGTGAAGTCGCTCTCGCGTATCTCGTAGAATACGTTCCAGGTCATCTTGCCGTCCTCAGTGAGATCCTTGTACTCCTCGGCGTCATACCAGATGGTATCGATGCGTACGGCCCACTCCTCAGCGGGAGCGATAGCCTTTGCCTTGTGGCCAAACTTCACGGCGAGACCCAGCTGTGCGGTGATCTGCCAGTCGTCTGAATAAGACAACTTGCTGTTGTAGCGGTCAGCGAGACTGTTGGCTGCCACCTCGAGGTTCATGCTCAGACGCTTGGTGAGGTTCCAGTCGAGCTGTGCACCTACGCGTGCATTGTGGCTCAGATGGGTACCGTCCCATGCCATAGGCAGGAGATTCAGCATGGAGAGTGCGTCTCCGTTGTCCCAAGATGCATTGAGACCCACACCACCGATGAGGTAGAGGTTGAGGGGATAGTAGTCCTTCTTGCCGAAGAGCGTCACCATGTTGAGCATCAGGTCGAGGTCGGTAGTAGCATACTTGTAGTCATACTTGCTGTCGAAGTCGTCCATCTTGATGCCACCCTGGTTCCAGAGACCGTTGACGTGCAGACGTGCACCCAGTATGGGGGTGAACCATGCACCCACGCTCACGCTGGCAGTAGGGGTGATGAGCTTGCAGTTGTGATAGTTGGTGAGGGGGGTCTGACCGCCACCCTGCAGACCTACGAAGACGTAGGGGAAAGGCTTCTTTGCGCCTTCTTCCTGCTGTGCCATGGTGGGCACTACGGTGCAGATAGCCAGAAGGGCTGCTGCTAAGATTTTCTTAAACATATCGGTTACTATTTATTCTTATACAATGGTACAAATTTACACACTTTGCCTTATGTGACCAAAATATTGCCCCGTTTTTTGCCATTTTCAGCAGAAAAGTGAGTTATTTTCCCTCCATATGCGCGTAATACCATAATAAATAAGTATCTTTGTATGAATTTTCATCATCAAACACACATACATTATGTCTGAAATCGTCATAAAACCCGTAGAATCGAAGTCGGACCTGAAGCGCTTCATTCGCCTCAACCACGAGTTGTATAAGGACCATCCCTATGCCGTGCCCGACTTTGAGATGGACCTCGTAGATACGTTCAATCCCAAGAAGAATGCCGCCTACGACTTCTGTGAGTGCCAGCTCTTCCTGGCCCTGAAGGACGGTAAGGTGGTGGGCCGTGTGGCTGCCATCATCAACAACAAGGCCAACACGACCTGGAACGTGAAGAACGTTCGCTTCGGCTGGATAGACTTCATCGACGACCTGGAGGTGAGCCGTGCCTTGATCGACACCGTGAAGGACTGGGGTCGCCAGCGTGGCATGGACCACATCGTAGGTCCTCTGGGCTTCACCGACATGGACCCCGAGGGTATGCTTACCGGTGGTTTTGACCAGCTCAGCACCATGTCGACCATCTACAACTATCCCTACTACCCCGAGCACATGGACAAGCTCGGCATGGAGAAGGAGATAGACTGGGTGGAGCGTAAGGTCACCGTGCCTCGCGAGGGTCACCATGCACAGGACGAGAAGTACTTCCGCGTGGCAAAGATTGCCGAGCAGCGCTGCAACCTCCATGTGCGTAAGTTCAAGAGCGTGGCCGAACTGAAGAAGGGTGGCTACATCAAGAAGGTCTTCGACGTGGTCAACACCGCCTATGCGCCCCTCTATGGCTACAGTGAGATGAACGAGCGACAGGTCAACCAGTACGCCGACAACTACCTTCCCTTCCTCGACCTTCGTCTGCTGACGGTCATCGAGGATGAGAACAATAACCCCGTGGCTATGGGTGTGTGCATGGGTTCGCTCTCTCATGCGCTCCAGAAGGCACACGGTCGCCTCTTCCCCTTCGGCTGGTGGCATCTCCTGCGCACCATGAAGACCAAGGCTGGACGCTCCGAATACCTCGACATGCTCCTCGTGGCCGTATTGCCCGAGTATCAGAACAAGGGTGTCAACGCCATGCTCTTTGCCGACCTCATCCCCATCGGAGCCGAGATGGGCTTCAAGTGGGCCGAGACTCATCCCCAGCTTGAGACCAACGACAAGAGCCAGGGTCAGTGGGCCTACCTCGAGCACGTGGTACACAAGCGTCGCCGCTGCTACATCAAGGCGCTGTAGGGCGTTGAGCGTTGAGCGTTGAGTGTTGAGCGTTCTCGACCGAAGGTCAGTGTTGTGTTCCTAGAGATACATCTCAAGGCTCAGGTCGACCTCAAAATTGGAAAATTGAAAATAGAAAATTGAAAATTAGGGCCACGATGGCAGAAAACGAATACGAAGAAATACAAGGCACGCCCCAGGAGACGGTGAACTACGACGAGGGCAACATACGCCACCTCTCCGACATGGAGCATGTGCGTACCCGTCCCGGTATGTACATCGGCCGTCTGGGCGACGGTTCGCAGGCAGAGGACGGTATCTACGTGCTCCTCAAGGAGGTCATCGACAACAGTATCGATGAGTTTAAGATGAATGCCGGTAAGCGCATCGAGGTCACCGTGGAGGACAATCTCCGTGTGACCATCCGCGACTATGGCCGTGGTATACCCTTGGGCAAACTCGTAGAAGCCGTGTCGATGCTCAACACCGGCGGTAAGTACGACTCCAAGGCCTTCAAGAAGAGTGTGGGTCTGAACGGTGTGGGTCTGAAGGCAGTCAACGCATTGAGTTCGCACTTCGAGGCTCACTCGCACCGCGACGGACAGGTACGACGTACGGTCTTCGAGAAGGGTATCCTCCAGAGCGACATCAGCGAGAAGACCGAGGACGAGAACGGTACCTACGTCTACTTCGAACCGGACAACACCCTCTTCAAGCACTACTCCTTTCGTCCTGAATTCATCGAGGTGATGCTTCGCAACTATACCTACCTCAACACCGGCCTGACCATCATGTTCAACGGTCGTCGCATCCTCTCACGCAACGGACTGAGCGACCTCCTGACCGACCGTATGGACTACAAGCCCCTCTACGACATCATCCATCTCAAGGGTGAGGACATCGAGATAGCCTTCACCCACACCGACCAGAACGGCGAGGAGTACTACAGCTTCGTCAACGGTCAGCACACCACCCTGGGTGGTACCCATCAGGCTACCTTCAAGAAGTACATCGCCGAGGTCATCAAGGACTATAGCGGCAAGGGCTACGAGTATGGCGACATACGCAATGGCCTCGTGGCTGCCATCAGCATCAACATCCAGGAGCCCATGTTTGAGAGCCAGACCAAGATCAAGCTCGGTTCGCCCACCACGGCTCCCGAAGGTGGCATCAGCATAGATAAGTTCATCGGCGACTTCGTCAAGGAGCAGGTGGACAACTATCTCCACAAGAACACCGACGTGGCCGACATCATCCTCCAGAAGGTGGCACGCAGCGAGAAGGAGCGCAAGGAGATGGCCGGAGTGGCCAAGATAGCCCGTGAGCGCAGCAAGAAGGCCAACATGCACAACCGTAAGCTCCGTGACTGCCGTATCCACCTGAGCGACGCCCGAGGCAATCAGCAGGAGGAGTCGTGCATCTTCATCACCGAGGGTGGCTCCGCCAGCGGAAGTATCACGAAGAGCCGCGATTTCAACACGCAGGCTGTCTTCTCCCTGCGTGGCAAGCCTCTCAACTGCTTCGGCCTGACCAAGAAGGTGGTGTATGAGAATGAGGAGTTCAACCTCCTCCAGGCAGCCCTCGACATCGAGGACGGTCTCGACACGCTGCGCTACAACAAGGTCATCGTGGCTACCGATGCCGATGTCGACGGTATGCACATCCGTCTGCTCATGATCACCTTCTTCCTGCAGTTCTTCCCCGAGCTCATCAAGAAGGGCCACGTGTACATCCTCCAGACCCCTCTCTTCCGTGTGCGCAACCGTAAGACGAAGATAGGCAAGAATAAGCTCAAGGCCATCGAAGAGGCTGTCAAGAAGCAGCAGGAGGGCCAGGACGAGCAGGAAGACAGCCACACCGTTCGTCGTAGCATCTCCTTCGGTCACGACTTCATCACGCAGTACTGCTACAGCGAGGAGGAGCGCATACAGGCCATCACCGACCTGGGTCCCGACCCCGAGATCACCCGCTTCAAAGGTCTTGGTGAGATCAGTCCCGAGGAGTTCAAGCACTTCATCGGTCCCGACATCCGTCTCGAGCAGGTCACCCTCAACAAGAGCGACCAGGTGGCCGGACTCTTGGAGTACTACATGGGTAAGAACACCATGGACCGCCAGAACTTCATCATCAACAACCTCGTCATCGAGGAAGACCTACCAGAGGAGGAAGAATATGACTAAAGCCCTTTTCCCCGGATCGTTCGACCCCTTCACCGTCGGTCATGCCGACATCGTGGAGCGTGCCCTGTCCCTCTTCGACGAGGTGGTGGTGGCTGTGGGCTACAACGAGCAGAAACCCGGTTGGCAGAGCATGGAGGAACGCTTGCGCAGCATCCGTGAGGTCTATGCCGGAGAGCCCCGTGTGAAAGTGATGTCCTACAGTGGACTCACGGCCGACCTCGTGCAGCATCTCCACGTCACTTGCATCTTGCGCGGTGTGCGAAGCGTCAAGGACTATGAGTACGAGCAGCAGATGGCCGACATGAACCGCCTCCTCTGCGGCGTCGACACCGTCTTGCTCTACACCCGTCCCGAGCTGGCCTGCATCAGTAGCAGCGCAGTGCGTGAGTTGGCCCATTTCGGTCACGACGTCAAGCCTCTCCTGCCAAAAGCCCCCCTATCCCCCGAGGGGGAATAAGGACGAAGGGCTCGCTGTCATGAAAGTCCAAAGCTTCGCTACGAAAGACGAAGGGCCTCGCTACAAAAAGTAAAGTAAAAAAACAAAGATAAGCCACCGTTCCCTGCGATTTATCGCAGGGCCTTTAGAAAAACCAACCAACAACCCCCATCACATCATGAAAAAGACTACCATCCGCATATCCATGCTTCTTGTCGTGCTGCTCACCTTCCTGTCAGCACCTCTTCGTGCCCAGCAGACCCAGCAGGAGATAGAGAATGCCCTGCGTAAGCTCGTCACCGCTACGGGCATGACGGCACAGTTCTACGTAGACACCACCGATGTCAACAAGCTCGTGGAGGATGCCATCAACGGCATGCTCAGCAAGCTCGACCCACACTCCACCTACTCCAACCCCAAGGACACCAAGGCCTTCACGGAGCCTCTCAACGGCAGCTTTGAGGGTATCGGTGTGCAGTTCAACATGCTCGAGGACACGCTCCTCATCATCCAGCCCGTCACCAAGGGTCCCAGTGAGCGCGTGGGTATCCTGGCAGGAGACCGTATCGTGACGGTCAACGACACCAGCATCGCCGGTGTGAAGATGTCGCGTGAGGAGATCATGACCCGTCTGCGCGGTCCCAAGGGCACCGTGGTGAAGCTTGGCATCAAGCGCGACGGTGTGAAGGACCTCGTCTACTTCAACGTCACTCGCGACAAGATACCCGTCACCACGCTCGACGCAGCCTTCATGGTGACTCCCAAGATAGGCCTCGTACGTTTCAGCAGTTTTGGCCAGACCACTCATCAGGAGGTGGTGGATGCCGTCAATAAGCTCAAGGCGCAGGGCATGGAGAGCCTCATCCTCGACCTTCAGCAGAACGGTGGAGGCTATCTCAACTCCGCAGCCGATCTGGCCAGCGAGTTTCTGGAGAAGGGCGACCTCATCGTCTACACCAAGGGACGTGCCGTGCCCAATCAGGAGTTTCGCAGCGCAGGTCGTGGTCTCTTCACGGGCAAGATGGTGTGTCTTGTCGATGAGTACACCGCCTCTGCCGCAGAGATCCTCTCGGGTAGCATACAGGACCAGGACCGCGGTCTCATCGTAGGTCGCCGCTCGTATGGCAAGGGCCTCGTGCAGCGCCCCATCGAACTGGCCGACGGTAGCATGATACGCCTCACCATAGCCCACTACTACACCCCCAGCGGACGTTGTGTGCAGAAGGCCTATGAGATGGGCGACAAGGAAGCCTATGCCAAGGATGTGCTCAACCGTCTCAACGGTGGCGAACTCACCAACGTGGACTCCATGAAGGCCCACATCCCCGACTCGCTGAAGTACAAGACCCTTCGTCAGGGCCGTACCGTGTATGGCGGTGGTGGCATCACCCCCGACTACTTCATACCTCTCGACACGGCGCAGTATACCAAGTTCTATCGTGAGATATCGGCCAAGAGTGTCATCATCAACACCAACCTCCGCTACCTCGACAAGAACCGCAAGAAGCTCTCCAAGCAGTACCCCACCTTCGCGAAGTTTGACGCTGAGTTTGAGGTGCCCGACCAGCTCGTAGAGACTCTCTTTGAGAATGCCGCCAAGGAGAAGGTGACGCCCAAGGATGAGGCTGAACGCCAGGAGACCGTGCCTCAGGTCAAGCGTATGCTCAAGGCCCTCATTGCCCGCGATCTCTGGGATATGAGCGAGTACTTCCAGATCATCTATAAGGACAATGAGATGGTCAAGAAGGCCGTCGAACTGCTGAGCGAGTAAGCCTCTGCCCTTCTGCGAAAAAAGAAACCATAGTCCCTGTTCCCTGCGACTTTGTCGCAGGGCCTCCCTCCCGCTCATCGCTCAACGCTCAACGCTCATCGCTCAACGTTCATGATCACCTACAACACGCAGGGCACCACGATGCCCCAGATAGACCAGCCTGCCGTCACTGCCTGGATAGGCCGTGTGGCACAGGCCCACGACCGCAGGGTGGGGGATATCAACTTCATCTTCGTGGACGATGAGACCATCCTGCAGATCAACCGCGAGTTCGTACACCACGACTACTATACCGACCACATCGGCTTCGACTACTGTGAGGCCGACTTCCTCAGTGGCGACATCTACATCAGCCTCGACACCGTCCGTACCAACGCCCCTCTCGTGGGTGCCACCTACGACGATGAGCTCCACCGTGTCATCATCCACGGTGTCTTGCATCTCTGTGGCATAGACGATAAAGGCCCCCAGGAGCGTGCTGTCATGGAGGCCGAAGAGGATAAGGCTTTGGCTATGCGATAGAGAAAATCCCACTCCCCGGGGTCTCTATCTTCTTTTGTCGATTGTCGATTGTCGAAGTTCGCGAGAGGGGTACACCAGCTGGCAAACTGCGACATGAAGAGAAACTAGAATGAACGGAATGGATTATCTATGCTTGTCGCGAAGATAAATATTAAATATTCCGTTCATTCCGTTTATTCTAGTTTATATCATTCCCTTTATTTAAATCGTTGTTTTTGTTGTTTTCGTTGTTGTTTCTCCCTCCTGGCAACTCCACACTTTGCCTTACATCCCGTCGAAGAGGTCGCCCTGACCGTTGCCGAAACGGTTGCCGATCTTGCGGCCGAGGTGCTTGTAGGCCAGTTCGGTGACCTCACGACCACGCGGGGTGCGCTTGATGAAGCCCTCCTTGATGAGGAAGGGTTCGTAGACCTCCTCCACGGTACCGCCGTCCTCACCGATGGCTGTGGCGATGGTGTTGATACCCACGGGTCCACCCTTGAACTTATCGATGATCGTCAGCAGTATCTTGTTGTCTATCTCGTCCAGACCGTATCGGTCTATGTTGAGCGCCTCGAGGGCATAGCGGGCTATCTTGAGGTCGATGCGACCGTTGCCCTTCACCTGTGCGAAGTCGCGCACACGGCGTAGGAGTGCATTGGCGATACGTGGCGTGCCACGGCTTCGACTCGCTATCTCGCCTGCTGCCTCGGCATCGAAGGGCAGACCCAGGATGCTCGCACTGCGCTGTATGATGTGCTGGAGGGTCACGGTGTCGTAGTACTCCAGGTGGAGGTTGATGCCAAAGCGGGCACGCAGGGGAGCGGTGAGCAGACCGCTACGCGTGGTGGCACCCACGAGGGTGAAGGGTGCGAGGTCTATCTGTATGCTTCGCGCCGAGGGACCCTTGTCTATCATGATGTCGATGCGGTAGTCCTCCATGGCCGAGTAGAGATACTCCTCCACGACGGGTGAGAGACGGTGTATCTCGTCGATGAACAGGACATCGTTGGGCTCCAGGGAGGTCAGGATGCCAGCCAGGTCGCCAGGCTTGTCGAGCACCGGTCCGCTTGTCAATTTAAATCCCACTCCCAGCTCGTTGGCGATGATGTTGGAGAGCGTCGTCTTACCCAGTCCTGGAGGGCCGTGCAAGAGCGTGTGGTCAAGGGGTTCACCACGGTACTTGGCAGCCTCCACGAAGATGCGTAGGTTGTCCACCACCTTCTGCTGTCCGGCAAAATCCTCAAAGCGCAGAGGTCGCAGTGCGTTCTCAAAGTCCTTCTCCTTGAGTTGTCCTTGTTGGCGAATGTCAAAATTGTCTTCCATACTTTGCAAAGATACAACAAATAATTCACAATTCACAATTCACAATTCATAATTATTTGCTAACTTTGCGAAAAATTGAACAGACAGCGCGACAATTCGAATTATCGGGACATCGAATGGTTGCTTTTATCGGAAAACCTCATAACCACAAACCTCAAAACCTATGGTTTTAAATTACATCTGGGTAGGCTTTTTCCTGATAGCCTTTGCCGTAGCGCTTGTTCGCCTCGTCTTCTGGGGCGACACCGACGTATTCCCTGCCATCATGGACTCCACCTTCTCCTCTGCCAAGACGGCCTTCGAGATCTCCCTCGGTCTGACCGGCGTGCTCTCCCTCTGGATGGGCGTGATGAAGATAGGCGAGAAGGGCGGTCTGGTGAGTGCCATAGCACGCTGGCTCAGCCCCCTCTTCACCCGTCTCTTCCCCGACATACCCAAGAGACATCCCGTCTTCGGCCACATCTTCATGAATATCAGTGCCAACATGCTCGGCCTCGACAATGCCGCCACACCGCTCGGACTGAAAGCCATGGAGGGACTCGACGAAATTAAAAATGAAAAATTAAAAATTAAAATTGAGCAAGGGGAGATAGACCAGGAGGAGATGGCACGCCTCAAGGAGACGGCTTCCGACCCCATGATCATGTTCCTCGTGCTCAACACCAGCGGACTCTCTCTCATCCCCGTGAGCATCCTCGTCTACCGTGCCCAGATGGGCGCTGCGCAGCCCACCGATGTCTTCATGCCCATCCTGCTGGCCACGCTCGTAGCCACCATAGCCGGCATCGTCATCACGAGCATCTATCAGCGCATCAACCTCCTCAACCGTCCCGTCCTCCTCATGATGGCGGCCATGTGCCTCATCGTCTCGGGTGTGATGTGGGTATCCTCCGTGGTGGATCGCGAGACGATGAACACGGGCAGCACGCAGTTGGCCAACATACTGCTCTTCTGCATCATCTGCGGCTTCATCCTAGCCGGTGTGAGGAAGCGCGTCAACGTCTACGATGCCTTCATCGAAGGTGCCAAGGGCGGTTTTGAGACGGCCGTACGTATCATCCCCTATCTGGTGGCCATCCTCGTGGGCATCGGTGTCTTCCGTGCCTCGGGTGCCATGGATGTGCTCGTCGACGGCATACGCTGGTGTGTGGAGTCGCTGGGTATCACTGCCTCCTGGGTGGAGGCCCTCCCCACGGCCCTCATGAAGCCCCTCAGCGGTAGCGGAGCCCGAGGCATGATGGTCGACACCATGACCACCTACGGCCCTGACTCCTTCGTGGGTCGCCTCTCCTGCATCTTCCAGGGTGCCACCGATACCACCTTCTACATCCTCGCCGTCTACTTCGGCTCCGTGGGCATCCGTCATACCCGTCATGCCGTAGCTGCTGGCCTCCTCACCGACCTGGCTGGCATCATAGCCGCGATAGGCATCGCATATCTTTTCTTTGGGTAAGAGTTCTGCGATATGAAGGGAAACTAGAATGAACGGAATGAACGGAATGGGATATATTCAAGGCATTCTGGGATGTGGAAACTAGAATAAACGGAATGAACGGAATGGAATATATTCAAAGCATTCTGGGAAATATGGAAGCTAGAAAACAAGGAATGGGCTGATACCCCTTTCGTTCAGAGTGTTTAGAAGTCAAGTTGTTGGAGAAATTAGATACGATATACAGTGATGACGAAGGAAGAATATGATGCAATTTCATACAAGATTACTGGTGCGATATTCGAGGTCAGTAACAAGTTGGGTTGTGGTTTTCTTGAAAAAGTATACGAAAGAGCCCTTGGCTGGGAGTTGGAGCAACGCGGTCTCAAGGTGGAGTATCAGAAAAAAATCAACTTTCTGTATAAGGGCGTCGATTTGGGGCTGGAGTATTATGCGGATATCGTAGTCGATGGTGGTGTCATCGTTGAACTCAAAGCAATCAAGGGACTGGAAGATGTACATAGAGCACAGGTGCTCAACTACCTTCGCGCAACGCAGATGGGCCTTGGAGTATTGGTCAATTTTGGTACAAAGCGTGCAGAGATAGAGCGTTTTGCTATTTACAATGATCCCGATTTCACTCCCAGTTATTTATAATAAAAAAGAAATTCCGTTTATTCCGTTCATTCTAGTTTTTAATCTTTCAGCAAGCATTGAAACATACCATTCCGTTCATTCTAGTTATAATTACTCATGGCAAATATGAAATCACTGGCCAAGGACACGGCCATCTACGGACTATCAAGCATCGTCGGCAGATTTCTCAACTATCTGCTCGTACCTCTCTATACCTACACACTGAAGTCGTGTGCTGACTATGGCATCGTCAGCGACCTCTATTCGCAGACGGCCTTGGTGCTCGTCATCCTCACCTTCGGCATGGAGACCACCTTCTTCCGTTTTGCCAACAAGGAGGAGCATCCCGACCGTGTGTTCAGCACCACCCTCATCATGGTGGGCAGCGTGGCTGCGCTCTTCCTGCTCTGCGTGCTTGGTGGACTGCCCCTCGTGGCAGGAGCCCTGGGCTACAGCGAGCATCCCTGGTATGTGGGCATGATGGCCATCGTCGTCGCCATGGACGCCTTCCAGGCCATCCTCTTCGGCTACCTCCGCTATCAGCGCAAGGCCATCAAGTTCGTCTGTCTCAAGATGCTCTTCATCCTGATGAACTGCACCCTCAACGTCCTGGCCTATGCCCTCCTGCCCCGTTTCCTGGAGTCGTGGCCCATCACGGTCTTCTGGACCTTCCTCATCAACCTCATCTGCACCTCCACCGTGATGCTCTGCTTCTGCAAGGAACTGCTGCATTGCGAGTGGAAGTTTGATGCCCAGTATTGTCGAGCCATGCTACGCTACACCTGGCCTCTGCTCATCCTTGGCATCGCAGGCATCCTCAATCAGGTGGCCGGTCAGCTCATGCTCCCCCGTGTGCTGGACAAGGAGGAGGGCCGCAATGCCCTCGGCATCTACAACGCCTGTGTCAAGGTGGCCATGATCATGGCCATCATCACCCAGACCTTCCGCTACGCCTACGAGCCCTTCGTCTTTGCCCAGACCAAGGACAAGGACAAGAACGAGACCTATGCCCAGGGTATGAAGTACTTCATCATCTTCACCCTCCTGGCCTTCCTCTGCGTGGTGGGCTACATGCCTATCCTTCAAGGATTTATCGGACCGCAGTATCGTGCCGGACTCGGCATCATCCCCATCGTCATGGCAGCCGAGATCATGATGGGCATCTACTTCAACCTCTCCTTCTGGTACAAGCTCATCGACAGGACCATCTACGGAGCATGGTTCTCCCTCACCGGCTGTGCCGTACTGCTCGCCATCAACTACCTCTTCATCCCCCGCTACGGCTACTGGGCCTGTGCCTGGGCAGGCTTCGCAGGCTACGGTACGGCCATGGTGCTGAGCTACGTGGTGGGTCAGATGAAAAATCCCATCCGCTATCCCCTCCGTAGCATTGCCGTCTACGTGCTCATCACCGCCCTCTTCTTCACCCTCATGCAACTGGTACCCGAGCACTGGCCCGTTGTGCTCCGCCTTGCCCTCAACACCCTCCTCATCCTTGCCTTCGTGGCCCACATCATCTACCACGACATGCCTCTCAGCAGCCTCCCCGTCGTGGGCAAATACTTCCGCAAGAAAGCCTGACGAGGCAAGCTGCACGGAACTTATGTCAAAAGACAAGAATTAAAACTAGAATGAACGGAATAAACGGAATAGATTTATTTCTATGCTTACTGCGAAAATAAATATTAAATATTCCGTTCATTCCGTTTATTCTAGTTTCCTTATCCTTTCAGCAGACCATGAATATATTCCATTCCGTTCATTCTAGTTTCCTTATCTATCCTTCATTCTAGTAAATTTCCTTACATTTTCCACACCCTCCTCGGAGGCTCGATTTTTCAGGTTCGTGCCACCTCTTCGTCATGCGCATCTTTCGCTCAAATCATGCGTATGACTAATCAAAATCATGCGCATGACGAGCCAAAGTCACCGTTTGCGGCCCATTTCTGCGAAAACTTGCATTTTGAGGTGGAAAAATCAACCATGGAAAAATGCGGACAAAGCAAGCTTTGTCTCTCGAAGCCTGGTGGCGACCTTGCGATGCATCTGTTTCTCCGATATGCGACATACGACATACGACAAACGAAGATAGAGAGGCAGGGGGGAGGAAAAAGTATTATTATACTATTTATATATATATAAATTTATAATTTTAACAATTTATATCTTACATCCTTCGTCCCCTCCCCGCTGTGTTTAGTCATTTGTCGTATGTCGTATGTCGCATATCGCATGTCGGAGAGACCACCGTCGGATTTCGCGACGGCGGTTTGGGCCGGCCCTCTCCGATTCAGGACCAAAAAAGATTGGAGGTGATTGTGTTGGACTCCTTCT
>JAZLII010000144.1:0-4098 GCA_045617275.1 Bacteroidaceae bacterium | reverse complement strand
CTACGACACCGACATGCGCCAGGGCACGGCCATCGTGATGGGTACCGAAGCCACCGGCCTCACCAATGCCTGGCGCGAGGCAGCCGATGCCCACATCCGCATCCCCATGCTCGGCCGCCTCGACCCCCTCAACGTCTCAGTCTCTGCCGCCATCCCCATGTACGAGGCTGTGAGACAGAGAAACTAAGTCCCCCTCATTCCACCCCCCTCTTTATCATAGCGGTTGGAAGCCCCGTCCCTATTATCCTTGCGAGCCGGTCGCGAACGAGGATGACGCTTGCTCTATGTCCCTGCTGAGGGGAGAACGATGGGGGGAGGATACAAAAAAAGACTCAACTTGCGGTTGAGTCTTCTTGGTAGCGCCTACGGGAATCGAACCCGTGTTCCATGCGTGAGAGGCATGTGTCCTAGCCGCTAGACGAAAGCGCCATTTGATGCTGAGGAACTCACTCGTTCCCTTTTGCGAGTGCAAAGGTACACATATTTTTTTAATTTGCAATGGAAAAGGCAAGTTTTTTTAGAAAAAACCAGAAAGATGGATTGAAATTAAAATGAAACTAGAATGAACGGAATGGTTAATCTCCTTTACTCGTTCGGGTATGGACAAGATAAGGTATTCAGTTCATTCCGTTTATTCTAGTTCCAATGTTTACCTATATATATAATAAGGTATAACTACTTACTTCACGCTCCACTCGAAGACACCGCACGACTTGTCCTTAGGCTGTACGATCTCCAGCTTCACGGCCTTGGTCTTCACGGGGTCGAAGCTTACGGTGCAAGCCACGCCCTTGTCGGTGGGGTAGCCAGAGGGATGACCTACCTCCTGCCACTCGCCAGCATCGTTCTTGTAGTAGAGCTTCCATGCATCGGGCACCTTGCATCCCTGCCAGGGCTGGTCGTCGTACCAGTAGACGGTAGAGGTGGTGATGGTGGTAGCCTCCTTGAACTCATAGGCGAGCCACTCGGTGGAGTTGTTCTTGGGCCACCAGTGGGTGTAGGGGATGCTGCGGTCGTCGCCACCAGCGGGTACGAGGCGATCGTTGATGGACTGCAGTGAGGGGAGGTTGCGTACAGAGGCGGTGATCTTAGCCTGCGAAGCCAGTGTGGGAGGCAGAGAAGGCTTGGTGGCGCTCAGGTCGATGGGGATCCATACGGTCATGTTGCCACGTCCACGGTGTGCCCAGGCGTAGTAGGGGATGAGGGTGAGGGTCTCGTCCTTGGTGGTGAGCTTGCCGTTCTCGCCAAACTTCAGGGTCTGTGCGTCGGTGACGAGGGTCTGCACGCTGGTCTGCATGATCTCCTTGTTGCCCAGCTTGAACTGAGGCTCCTGGTTCATCAGTACGGAGAGTACGTCGCAGTCGTTGTCGCACCACTCAGCACAGTATACCAGAGGACCGCGCTCCACGCTCACCTGGCCCTTGTCCTGGCTCACCTTGCCATTGGCACGTACCACGCGAGCCTCCATGTCGAAGTGAACCTCCACCTTGTCGCCAGCCTTCCACTTGCGGTCGATGATGAAGTAGCCGTTCTGAAGCTCGCTCTCCACGGGCTGGCCGTTGACCTTCACGGTGTAGCCCAGGTGCTTGCCGTCGGCGAAGTAGTAGAGGTCGCTGGGTACCACCTGACCGCGCACCCAGCCGGGGATGCGGATGTTGAGGGCCATCTGGCCGCTTACCTTCTTGAGGGTCATGGTGATGTCGCCATTCCAGGGATACTGGGTCTCCTGCTGCAGCGTCACCTTCTTGCCACCCACATTGACCGTGGTCTCATTGCCAGCGAAGAGGTTGACATAGAGGGCGTTGTCCTTTACGGCATAGATGTACTGAGGCAGAGAGGGGATGAAGCGAGCTGCATTGGAAGGACAGCAGGCACAGCCAAACCAGGCCTGACGCTGGTGCTGACCCATGGACTGCAGGGGGTTGGGGTAGAAGAAGTTGCCACCGTCGATGCTGATACCGGAGATGACGCCGTTGTAGAGGCTGCGCTCCAGGGCATCGTAGTACTTGCTCTCACCGTGAAGGAGGAAGAGGCGGTAGTTGAGATATACCTGGGCTATGGCGGCACAGGTCTCACAGTAGGCCGACATGTTGGGCAACTCATAGTTCTCGCCAAAGGCCTCACCGCTGGAGGTGGCACCCACACCACCGGTCACGTAGAACTTCTTGCCTACGATGTTGTCCCAGATGCGGTCGATGGCATTGATGTAGGTTGTGTCGCCGGTGAGGGCAGCCACATCGGCCATACCGGCATACATGTAGCCGGCACGTACGGCATGACCCACGGCCTCATCCTGCTCCAGGACGGGCTTGTGGCTCTGGGCGTACTCGTCGATCTTGTGCAGATAGCCCTGTGCATCGTACATGCCGCCACGGCGACGCTGCCATGAGGGATCCTTCACACCGCGCTGCTCCAGGAAGAACTTGGCCTGCTCCAGGTACTTCTTGTCCTTGGTAGCGGTATAGAGCTTGGCCAGTCCCATCTCAGCAATCTGATGACCGGGCACAACCTTAGCCTGACCAGGGTTCTTGCCCACCTCGCGACATACACAGTCGGCATAGGCCTTAGCGATGTTGAGGAGTGAGGTCTTACCCGTAGCGTTGTAGTGAGCTACAGCAGCCTCGCAAAGATGGCCGAGGTTGTAGAACTCATGAGAGAGATCCTCCACCAGTTCCCAGCGCTTGGTACCGGCCCACTGATGGGGAGCCTTGGGGTTCTGGGTACGGGCGGTGTAGAGATAGCCGTCGGGCTCCTGTCCGGAGGCGATGATGGCGATGACCTTGTCCATGTACTTGTCGATGGGCATGCCATTGATCTGTGCATTGGGATAGGTCTGGTAGAGATAGCTGGCACCCTCCAGTGTCTTGTAGGGGTCGGTATCGTCGAAGGAGTAGCCCATGGTCACCTTGAAGACCTTGTTGGGATCCTTGATATGCTGAGCTGCCTGCTCGAAGTTCTCATAGCGGTGCTCTTCCTCACACTTGCTGAAAGCCAGGGGGATGGTAACATTGCGGCTGGCCTCCAGACGCTGGCCCCAGAAGGTTCCTGGAGTGACCTTCACCGAAGTGAAAGGAACGGGCGTGATGGGGTAGCCGGAATCTGCCGACTGAGCATTTGCCGTTGTGGCACAGGCCAGAATGGCAAGCATTGCTAATGTTCTGATGTTTCTCATAAGTTTTTTGTTTTGGTTATTTGATTGTTAAATTCTTATTCCGTCAGATGCAGGCCGTCCTCCTCGATCGTAATCTTCTTGCGCTTGTAAAGGTCGCCGACAGCCTTCTTGAAAATCTTCTTGCTCACGCCGAACACCTCGTAGATATCCTCGGGGCTGGACTTGTCGCCCAGAACCGTGTAACCGTTGTTCTGGCGCAGATAGTCCAGGAGGTCATAGGTGAAGTCGCGCACGCCAGCCTGTCCCTTACGCTGCAGTCTCAGGTCGATCTTGCCGTCAGGGCGCACCTGGTGAACGTATGCCTTGGTCTTGTCTCCCGTGCGCAGGTTGCGGAACACCTCGTCGTCGTAGAGCAGTCCGGCATACTGATTATCAATGATGACCTCCAGACCGAGATCCGTCTTCTGCCACACCAGGACATTCACCTCATCTCCAGACTTATACGGAGGGAAATCCGTGTTGAGGTAACGCTCCACCTTGGCACTGGCCATGATGCGGTAGCTCTCCTCATCCATGTGGACATGGACAATATACCCCTGCCCCTTCTGCATCTTCATCTTCTGCTCGCGGAAGGGCACGAAGAGGTCCTTGAGGAGTCCCCAATCGAGGAAGGCACCATAATTGTTGACCCATGCCACTTCAAGGAAGGCAAAGTCACCCACCATAGCCAATGGCTTGCGTGTGGTGGCAATGATACGCTCCTCCTGATCCAAATAGAGGAATACGGTAAGTTCCTCAGCACCAGACTCCAGCAGCTCCAGTGTCTCGGCATTTATTTCGTTGCTGGGCAACAGGACATCCCCACTGCGGGAATCGCCCTTCAGATAATAGCCAAAGTCCACCTTGCGCAGAACCTTCAGCGTGTTGTTTCTTCCAATTTCCAGACTCATCTATATATGTTTTACAAGGTGGGGGTTACTGTGTTT
>JAZLII010000143.1:0-15265 GCA_045617275.1 Bacteroidaceae bacterium | reverse complement strand
TGGCACCCCTTTGCAGGGCATCGCCTGCCGTTTTGCGATGCAAAGGTACGAATAAGCGAGCGAAAACGCAAATAAAATGCTTTTTTAATTTGCTTTTCCGAGCGGGAGTACCTTCGACCGAATGGTCAAAGTTCGAATAAGCGAGCGAAAACGCAAATAAAATGCTTTTATAATTTGCAATTTTTGTGGGGGAGAGTAGGTGCATTTGGGGCTGATCTACTTCCTTGATGATAATGATGATAAGTTGCTAAAAAGATAGGAACACATCATTCGTTTGACGTGCTCCTATGCTTGTATCGGGGGAATAGCAGTGGGCCAGCCCTTGTTTTCTTTTGAGAGTCAGCCCTTGTTTGTCTTCTTCCTATTCTCTGAAGAACTGGGTGAAGGCCTTGATGCAGTACTCATGATCGAGCACGCTGCCAGTCTCACGGGCACTGTGCATGGCGAGGATGGGATTGCCCATGTCTACACCACGGAGGGGAAGGGAGGAGGCGAGGATGTTGCCCAGGGTGCTACCACCAGCCACGTCGCTATGGTTGACAAAGCGCTGGCAGGGTACTCCCGCATGGGCGCAGATCTCACTGAAGACAGCGGCAGAGACAGCATCGCTGGCATACTTCTGGGCTGCATTGAACTTCACCACGGGACCGCCACCGAGCACGGGATGATTGGTGGGGTCGTACTTCTCACCATAGTTGGGATGCCATGCATGGGCATTGTCGGCCGATACCATGAAGGCTTGCTCCACAGCACGGTAGTAGTCTTCCTGCGTGCCTCCCTGTGCCAGCACGATGCGCTGGAGGATACTGCTGAGGAAGGGACTGCCTGCTCCCTGCTTGGTCTGACTGCCGGTCTCCTCATTGTCGAAGATGGCGAGCACACTGGTCGTGGCAGGCACAGTGCCAGACGTGGCAAGAAGGGCCTCCAGACCGGCATGTACCATAGAGAGGTCGTCGAGACGACCGCTGGAGATGAACTCATCGTGTACACCTACCGTACAGGCGGGGGTGTGGTCATAGAGATAGACGTCGAAGTCGAGGATGTCGCTGGCAGACACGCCCAGCTCGGAGGTGATGACACCCATCAGCAGATTGCCTCGCTCGAGCTGATCGGTCACGATGCCGAGGATGGGGAGCATGTCTTTCTGCTTGCTGAGCTTCACGCCATCGTTGACCTGACGGTTGAAATGGATGGCAAGGTTGGGGATGAGCAAGAGGGGTCGCTTCACATGGAGCAGACGGGTGACGGGATGCAGGGCATCCTTACCACGCAGGATGACACGGCCGGCCAGACTCAAGGGACGGTCAAACCAGGTGCTCATGATGGGACCGCCATACACCTCGGTGTTGAGCTTGACGATACCGCCCTCCATGGTCATCTCAGCCTCGGGCTTGATGCGGAACGTGGGGGAGTCGCAGTGGGCAGCGATGAGGTGGAAACCCTGCTCCGACATGGGCTGCGAACCGATGTGGAATGCATAGATGCTGGAGTCGTTTTTGGTGACATAGAACTTGTCACCGGCACTCACGCCACCCAGTGCACAGGTGGCATCGAAACGTTTGTAGCCAGCCTCGTCCAGACGACGGGCGATGGCCTGCACTGCAAGGAAGTTGACGGGAGACTCCGAGAGGAAGTCGATGAGGCGAGAGATCATGGGGGGAATTGGGAATTGAAAATTTGAAAATGGAAAATTGAATTATCTCATTTCAGGACTTTGCGTGCATTGCCTGATGCATCGCGAACGATGTTGACACCACGCTGGGCGTAGGTGGTCTGCACTCCGCTGAGGTTGTAGATGGCAGGGGTGCCTATGGTGGCCTCGGGGGAGAGGATGGCATCACCATCGGAGAGGGTGCCGGCCAGTTGCTCCTCGCTGAGGAAGCCGATGAAGGATATCACTACCTCCTTGCTTGCAGAGGTGGCGGTGAGACCGAAGGTGGTGCTGGCACTGTTGTAGCTGGTGGTGAGGATCCATGGGTCGGTCTTGCAGTTGGCATCCAAGCCATTGGTCTTGGTGATGTCCCACACGATCTGGGCGCGACCGTCCTTGAGGCGTGAGGCCTTGGTGGGTGCAACGGAGCTACCCTGATTCTTGCCATTGAGCCACCAGAGGTAGGATGCACCGGAGGTGGTGCTGAGGTTGGTACCGCGCACTACGAGGTACTTCTGCTCGATGGGCACCTCATAGGTGGAGGATGAACCATACTTGAGGCAGATGTTGTTGCTGCCACCCTGGGTGAGGGAGATGGTGTTTTGCTCCGCATCGACCTTGATCTTGCTCTGCGCTACACGTCCGGCATCGCCTGTGTATCCCCAGTCCTTTGCGGTGAACTTATAGTTGTTCTGACCCACCTTGCTGTCCTTGACCAGACGGATGAAGTAGAGACCCGGACAGGGCGTGGTGGATGAGGCCTCGATGCGTACGACGAAGCGTGTGAGAGGACGACCGTCGGCATCGAAGGCCAGGGCGCCCAAGGGAAGTTCCAGGTTGTAGAAGTTGTTGCCATTGGCATTGAGCACGCTTGCCGGAACGGTGTAGTCCTTGAGCAGACTACCGTTGACGTATATCTTGCACTTGCGGCCCTTGTCGTCGGTGGTGTAGCGAAGCATGAGGGCGAGGTCGCGTGCACCCTGTACGGTGTCGGTCAGGACGATCTCCATCCATCCACCCTTCTGTGTGTCGCGATAGTCCTCATCCTTGTAGCTACCCTTGCCTGAGTCGCTGGAGAAGGTGACCACACCAGCCTCCGACTGCTGCTTACCCATGTCGACGAAGTCCACAGTACGCTGCTCTATGGCCTTCACCTCGCGCTCAGCCTGAGCCCAGGTACTCTTCATGTACTTCTCGTAGGTGGCCTGGTAGAAATAGTTGCTCACACGGCTGTGGTGGAGACGATAGTAAGGCTCGAGGGTAAGGTCCTTCCAGATGTAGTCGCTGGCCGTCTCCTCAGAGCGGCTCACGTCGAGCGTGAAGGTGAGTGGCTCTCCTCCCTCCACGGGACGGATGCGACTGAGCACCTCGCTACGCTGTCCGATGAGCATGGGCATGGTGCTGAGGTCGTACTTGGCTGTGTAGGCACCGGGTGAGTGGCCCATACGTTCGCCCAGGGCATACTCATGATTGAGCTTGGCATAGGCCAGATAACCCTCGTCGGTACTCTTCACCTTGGTGGTACGTGCACCCATGAGGATGGGACCATACTTGAAGGCGATGTAGTCGGTGAGATTGGGGCAAGTCTCGTACTTCATCTCCATGGGGAGGCTCACCTCGATGACGTCGCCCTTGTGGAACGACTTGGTAAGCTTGAAGTAGTTGCCATTCTTCGTGGCAGACACGTCCTCGTCGGCTCCGTTGTACTTCACCGCAAATCCCTTTCCTACCCAAGACGGACGACGGATGGCCAGTGTGTACTCACCGTCCTTGTCGATGGTGAGCTTGGTACCCTGCTCGTAGGGGAACCGGGTGGTCTGTGTCAGGGCAAACGTCTCATGCTGCAGGGTGGAAGCCGTGAAGAGGTTGACATAGAGCGTCGTGGCGGTGCCCTTCTGCTCGTGAGTATAGATGAAATGACCGTACTTCACGTGGTTCTCCATACCCGTTCCCACGCAGCACCACATGTCCTGGTCCACCTTGCTGTAGATGCGGTAGCTCTGAGGACGGAGCGGGGTGAAATAGACATATCCACCCGTCTGGGGATCCTGCGTGGAAAGGATGTGATTGTACATCGCAGCCTCGTAGTAGTCGGCATACTTTCCCTCGTGGAAGGTGTCGAAGAGGTCCTCGGTAAGCTTGAGCATGTTGTTGGTATTGCACGACTCCGGTCCGTCCAGCTCGTTGATGTAGCGGTCACAGTTGTCGGTGCCCAGGAAATGCTCCCCCACGGAGTTGCCGCCGATGCACACGGTGCGGTACTGCGTGACATCCTGCCAGAAGTTCTTGGCGGCGTTGCGGAAGTTGGTGGTATTGGAGGCAGACACCTGATTGATGCGGATGAAACCCACATACTTGGGCACCTGCGTATTGGCATGCTTGCCGCTGAGGAAGTTGCGATCGAGACTCTGCATACCGTTGACCATACCCATGTCGCTGAAACGCTTGGCACCGGTAAGGTACTTGCTGTCGCCAAACATCTTGTAGGCATCGGCGATGGTCTCGTTCATGCCACCATGCTCCGTCCAGAGCACACGCTGGAGTGCATCGTCGGAGAGCTTGCTCACCACGTTGAGTGCCCAGTCGCACATCTTGCGGAACATCTCACGCGAGATGGTGGCACGCTGGAAGTCGTCGCTATCCTCGGTGTAGATGGCAAGGTCGCGCAGACCGGCCAGTATCTTGTGCTGACAGTAGAAGGGGACGGGCTTGGCACCGTTCCAGAAACCATCGGTGTCGCCCTTGTAGAGCTTCTGCCAGTTGGCATTCATGGGCTGTCCGCCGATAAATCCGTAGAGTCCGGTCTTGTCCTGGTCGTAGGCATCCTGACAGTCCTTGACCACCTGGATGATATAGTCGATACGCTTGAGTATCTGCGCCTTGAGAGCCTCGTCGTGACAGCAGGCATAGGAGAGAGCCAGCGCCGTCATGTAGTGGCCACCGATGTGTCCGCTCAGGTCAAAGTCGGGGCTGCCCCAGTTGGCATGGTTGGGGTGCTTGCTCTCCCAGCGGTAGTACTTGCTCTTCGTATCCGTGGTGGCACCCAGGCCGGACTGACGCACGAAGGGAGTGAGCAGACGATCCACGTCGTAGCTCATGAGGAACTTGATATTGAGGTCCTGTGCGGTCTTGAGGGGGCCGTCGAGCAGATTGACCTCCTCCAGGTCAAAGTGCTGGGGATAGAGTTCGCTCTGGGCGCGAACTCCGAGGCTCGCCAATGCGAGGGCTGCTGTGAGAAGTATGTGCTTCATGGTGAATGATATGAGTGGGAAAGTGAAAACTAAAAGTGATGGCCGCGGAGCGGCGGTGAACGTTGAGCGTTGAGTGTTGAGTGTTGAGCGGAGCGTTACTTGTCCTTGTAGATGCTGATCTCTCCGCTGCCGTAGCAGATGTGGGCATCGGCATCGTAGATGCAACCGAACTGACCGGGGGCGATGCCTTGGATGGGCTCGTCGCTGTGGATGTGGTAGCCCTCATCGTCGAGGCTGATGAGGCCCGGCATGAAGTGGTCGACGTGACGTATCTTGAACTGGATGGGGAGTGCCTCTCCGCCAGGGGTGAGGGTGGGAAGACCGGTGATGGTGCCGTCCCAGGGATTTTCGGTGATGAAATGCATGTCGGCCAGACGGAAATCGTGGCCATACTGCAACTGCGTGTCCCATCCGTGAGCCACGAAGATGATGTTGCGCTTCACATTCTTCTTCACCACAAACCAGGGACCGCCACCCAAACCGAGGCCCTTGCGCTGACCGATGGTGTGGAACCAGAATCCCTTGTGCGTGCCGACGGTCTTGCCCGTCTCGATGTCGATGACACGACCTTCCTGTTCGCCCATGAACTTGCGCAGGAAGTCGTTGTAGTTGATCTTGCCCAGGAAACAGATGCCCTGTGAGTCCTTGCGACGTGCACTGGGCAGCTTGGCGTCCAAGGCTATCTGACGAACCTCCTCCTTCATCATGTGACCGATGGGGAAGATGGTGTGGGAGAGCTGGAGCCGAGTGAGCTGGGCGAGGAAGTCGGTCTGGTCCTTCACGGGATCCTTGGCCGTGCCGAGCCATATGCGTCCTCCGGGGTCGGTGACCGTGGTGGCATAGTGCCCTGTGGCCACCTTGTCGTAGAGATGCCCCACCTGTGCATCGAAGGCACCGAACTTGATGAGACGGTTGCACATCACGTCGGGGTTGGGTGTGAGACCCTTCTTCACGCGCTCTATGGCATAGCCCACTACCTGCTCCCAGTACTCCTTCTGCAAGTCTATGACGTCGAGGTGGAGCCCGTACTTGCGTGCTGTGGCAGTGGAAAGTTCGATGTCTTCCTCGGCCGTACATGAAGAATCCTCGCCCTCCATTCCTATTTTAATATAGAAAAGGTCGGGCTTGTAGCCTTGTTCGCAGAGTTGGTGAACCACCACTGCGCTGTCCACACCGCCGGAGACGAGTACGGCTATCTTTTCATGGTCCATGTCTTAATGCCTTTGAATGTATTGATACTGAGTGTGATGGTGTCGCCCTCGGAAATGCCTTTGATGCTGTCGACAGGCAAGGATGCGTACACGTCGGAAGAATAGCTCACGGGATCCCCGTTCTGGTCGTGATGGAGCGAGAGATGAGCATGGTGCGACGTCAGCGAGTCCGTGCAAAATCCCCAGTGGTGAGTGCCCTCCTGCCCTGTGGGGCGAAGGTGGAGGTTGATGTACTTCCCGGCACGCCATGCGCTGAGTACGCCCGTGGGGTCTGTCTTGGCCACCTCGGAAGAGTCGCGCAGATAGTATACCCCCTCCAAGCCGTAGATCCATGCCTTTCGGTCCTCACCCAGGGCATAGGTCACCATCATGCGGTAAGTGGCATTGGGCTGCATCTTCTCCACGGGATTGGCTATGCGGTACTCCGTGCCATCGTCCAGTGTGAAGCTTTGGGATATGCCCTCCTTGCTGCTCTGCAGGTCGGCAAACTCAGAGATGAGGCTGGGGTATGCTTCATCCTCCTGGCAACTGATGAGCAAGAGTGCCAGGAGGCCAGAGAGTATGTAGGAACTAATCTTCAAGGGAAAGCTTGTTTTTTACGGGGTTGGCATACATCGTCAAGATACGTTCGCGCAGGAAGGGTACATCCTTGTCGGGCAGGTCCACGAGGTCGATGCGACTCTGCAGATACTGCTCAAAGACCTGCTTCTCCTCGGGCGTGTACTGGCTGGCAAAGTACTGACGTCCGCTCAGCAGGTCGCAAGCCACATAGTTGCCAGGGAACAACCGGTACCCACTGTGTATCTCCTTGTCCATGCGCTTTGCCACAGCCGTGTAGAACTCCGTCTTGGGTAGGGAGGCCAGTTCATCGATCCATGTGTTGATGCAAGGAGCGGCCTGATAGTGCACGCGACCCTTGTCGCCAAAGATGCCGATGCGCATGTTGTCAAGGTCGTCCTGCTTGCTCTTCTTGTGACTTGGATTGTCACGCTTCTGTTGAAACTCCTTGGCCTTCAGATAGTCGCAAGGATCGTACTCGTAACTGATGGTGAGCGGTACGATATGGAGCTCTTTGAGGCTTTCTGCGGGTGTGCCCTCTCCGCCCATGGCCAGCATCTTCAGTACGGACTCCTGCGTCTGGTCGTTGGAGTCCTTGGCACGTCCTTCACGCTGGGCCATCCAGATGTTCTCGTGCTTCTGGGTGACGGCATAGTGTATGTATCGACTCATGAGCTGACTGCTCTGGAGAAGCTCACGCGGTGAGAGGCCTCTGCGCACGGTGAAGGCCTTGTTCATCCTCACCAACGTCTTGATCCAAGGGTAGATGAGGAGGTTGTCGCCAATGGCGATCTCCACGGTGCGCTCAAAGCCATTGCTGTGGAGCAAGATGTCGAGCAAGGCACTGTCGAGCACGATGTCGCGGTGATTGCTCAGGAAGGTGTAGCGCTGAGCCCCCTTCTCCAGTGCCTCATGGCCAAAGGTGACACCCTTGGTGTGCTTCTTGATGACCAGGCGATTCACTACGGGTTTCATCACTCTCAACTGGAAATCCTGCGGTTCGTCGACGCCGGTGAGGGCCAGGCGAAGCAGTCCGTTGCGCAGGCTTTTGGGAAGCCAAGGCGCGAAGCTTTGCAGCACCTTCTGGAAGTGACGGTCGGAAAGCAGACTGTCGAGAGCCTGCTTCATCTCCCCTTTGCTGTAGGGACGTATGGCGTCAAATTCTTTGATATCGTAGGTCATGGCGTAGTAAGGATGGGGTGAATGAAAAGGGGGATTATCCGAGAGAGTCCTCGATGATGTCGGTCATCACGTCCTTGATGTCCAGACCGGCAGCACGTACCTGCTGCGGGATGAAGCTGGTGGCTGTCATGCCAGGCGTGGTGTTGATCTCCAAGAGGTTGATCTTGTCGCCCTCGGTGATGATGTAGTCGATGCGGATGATGCCGTGACAACCCAGGATGTCGTAGGTCTTGGAAGTGAGTTGCTGTACGCGCTCGGTGAGACGCTCGCTCAGTCGGGCAGGCGTGATCTCACTCACCTGACCGTTGTACTTGGCATCGTAGTCGAAGAACTCATTCTCAGGTACCACCTCGGTGATGGGGAATACCACGGTCTTCTCCTTCGTCTTGTAGCAACCGCAGGTGATCTCTGTGCCTTGCATGAAAGCCTCCACCATCACGTCCTCGCCCTCCTTGAGCGCCAAGTCGATGGCAGGGCGAAGCTGCTCGGCAGTCTTCACCTTGGTGGTGCCGAAACTGCTACCACCACTGGCAGGCTTGACGAAGCAAGGCAGTCCGATGCGCGAGATGATGTCGGCATCGGAGACGTCCTTGTCGTAGCCCTGCTTGATGAGCAGAGAGTCCGCCACACTCATACCCCAGGAGCGCATGTAGTTGTTGAGCACAAACTTGTCGTAGGTCATGGCCTCTACCAAGACGCCACAGGTGGAGTATGGCATGCCGATGAGTTCGAAGTAACCCTGCAAGATACCGTTTTCACCGGGTACACCATGGATGGTGATGTAGCAAAAGTCGGGACGGATGGTCTGGCCGGCTACCTCGAAGGTAAACTCGTTGCGATCCACCTTGCTGCGAGTGCCGTCGGAGAGTATGGCCTCCCACTTGCCCGCGTGTATCTCTACCTTGTAGATATTGTATCGCTCACTGTCGATAAACGACTCGATGCCTGCTGCGCTGCGCATGGAGACATCGTGCTCGGAGGTGTCGCCTCCGCATATGATGGCTACAGTCTTTTTCATTTTATTCTTGTGTTAAACGGGTTTATCCAGACCGGCTTTGCCTCTTCCGGATATTCCGGTGTCTTATCTTATGGTTTAATTATTTTCCACTAATGTATTTCCTCCACTTCTCCAACAGATTCATCATGTCCTCCGGTACGGGGCATTCGAAGAACATCTCCTCCTTGGTGCGAGGATGTACGAAGCCCAGCGTCCTGGCATGCAAGGCCTGACGGGGGCAGAGCGTGAGGCAATTGTGGATGAAAGCCTTGTAGGAAGCGCTCTTCTCTCCACGCAGTATCTCACATCCGCCATAGCGCTCGTCGGCAAACAGCGGATGGCCGAGATGCCTCATGTGGGCACGGATCTGATGGGTGCGTCCCGTCTCCAGGATGCATTCCACCCAGGTGACATGTCCCAAGCGCTCCACCACGCGATAATGCGTGACGGCCGGTTTGCCGATCTCGCTGTCTGTGGGGTATACCCACATCTGCAGACGGTCCTTAGGGTGACGGCCGATGTTGCCCTCGATGCGTCCCTCGTCGTCCACAAAGGGACCCCATACCAGCGCGTTGTACTGACGCTTGGTGGTGTGGAGGAAAAACTGATGACAGAGATCCGCCTTGGCCTCTGGCGTCTTGGCAATGACGAGCAGACCGCTGGTGTCCTTGTCGATGCGGTGCACGAGACCTACGGTGGGATCGTTGGGGTCGAACTTGGGGTCGTCCTTCAAGTGCCAAGCCAGGGCATGGACCAGCGTGCCGCTATAGTTGCCACAACCAGGGTGCACCACCATACCTGCGGGCTTGTTGACCACCAGTACGTCGTCATCCTCATAGACCACGCAAAGCGGGATGTCCTCGGGGATGATCTCCGTGTCACGCTTGGGCGTCTCCAGCATCAAGGTCACCACCTCGCCGGGCTTCACCTTGTAGTTGCTCTTCACGGGACGGCCGTTGACCTGTATATAGCCAGCCTCTGCGGCCTGCTGTATGCGATTGCGGCTGGTGTCGGCCAGGTGGTCCATGAGGAACTTGTCCACGCGTAGCGGATTCTGCCCCTTGTCGGCCACCACACGACGGTGCTCATAGAGCGTAGCTTCGCCACCCTCTCCCTGTGCACCCTCTTCGTCGTCCAGGATATCGAGGTCCTCATCCATCTGGATGTCGAGGTCCTCGCCAAGCACGTCTGCAGACTCTATCCCTACCATATCACCTCCTCGTCTGTCGATTCGTCCCAGGCGTCATCCTCGTCCCAGGCATTCATGTCGTTGTAGTCCTGATTGTACTCGTTGCTCTCCACCACGTCGTTGCCTACCACGAGAGTCAGCGGTGCGTCGGGGCGGATGTACTGTCCGTTTCTTACAGGCAGACCGTTGGCCTTCACACCCAGCACCATGTTTTTCTCACCATAGGTATACTCGGTGTTGCCCAGGATGAACCCGTTCTTGATGAGTATCTCGCGTGCCTGCTGCATGGTGCAATTGCCGATGATGCTGGGCAGGGGCTGCTTGTCCATGGCATTCTTGTTGACGGTGAGGTACACCTGTCTGCCACTCTTTACCAGGGCTCCAGCCTGAGGTTTCTGGTCGAGCACGGTGCCGGCAGGTTTGCTCTTGTCAAAGACAGAGTCCACCACCACGCCCTCCAACTTGAGTTCGGTGAGTTCGTCTTCGGCGTCCATGATGCGCTGGCCTATCACGTCGGGCACTTCAATGCCCTCTCCGTGGTGGGTGAACCAGTTCATCCACTCCTGACTGCCAAACCATAGCAATACACCGAAGAGTACGAGCGCCAGAAGGTTGAGCACCACCGACGGACTTGTCAGTTTCTGCATCCAATTATGCTTTGCCATATATGGTCTTTTTATATTATTATAAAAAATGCTTTGCAAATTTACACAAAACTGACCACCTACGCAAATATTGTCTTGAAAAAGTAGCTTACTCATACGCATGACTTTGCTTACTCATATGCATGGCTTTGCATAATCATGCGCGTGACTCGGCTTAATCATGCGCATGTGTCAATTTGGGCCTCAATAATTTTGCACAGTCGTTATTTATGCGTATCTTTGTGCAACATATGCAATTATGTACATGCCAAATCGTTTGAACCTATTGTCTAACCATACACCTATTATCCTATTATGAGACTCCCCATCCTCTTACTCGCAGGCTTGCTCTGTAGCCATGTGGTGCAGGCCCAACGCGACACACTCTCGCTCAACCGTGACTGGATGTTTCGTCACGGAACATGTCAGCCCACCGTCACCATAGGTGAAGCCACGGAGGCCACAGGCTGGCACCGCATCAACGTGCCCCACGACTTCCAGATAGAACAACCTTGGGTGGCTCCCGATGCCTCGGAGCGTCCGGACAACAGCGACGCCGGTGCCAACATCAAGAGCCGTCTTTCCTCGCGAGGTTTCAAGGAAATGGGCGAGGGGTGGTACGTGAAGACCATCACTCCTTCGACCGACCTCAAGGGTAAGCGACTGGTGCTCAACTTCGAAGGCATCATGTACGCCGGCGACGTCTACCTCAACGGACAGCGTATAGGCGGGACCAACTATGGCTATGTGGGCTTCGAGATAGACGTGACCCGCAACCTTCTGTTGGGACAGCCCAATACCATAGCCGTGAAGGCCGATACCGGTCAGCCTAACATCTCCCGATGGTACACGGGTGGCGGTCTTTTCCGCAATGTCAATCTCATCGCCACGGATGCACAGTCCTACTTCGTGCGTCATCCCCTTTTCATCACTACGACGGACAACAACCGTGTCAACATCACGGCGGAGGTACGCATGACCGGTAAGGAAAACAACGCCCGTATGCGTGTGACCATCACCGACCCCCAGGGCAAGCAGGTGAGCCGTGAGACCTACACCGTGAAGCGCAATCGCAACTACCGTTCGCAGGAGTTGGCATTGCCCGCCATTGCCCTGCCTTCGGCACAACTTTGGGACTGCGAGCACCCCAATCTCTATCTGGCCGAAGTGGAACTCCTGCGTGAGGATGGCTCCGTGGCCGATGCTGTCAGCAAGCCTTTCGGTGTGCGCACCATCGACATCAATCCTCAGCAAGGATTGCTCCTCAACGGCAAGAAGGTCCTGCTCAAGGGATATGCCAACCACCACACCCTTGGTGCTCTGGGTGCTGCTGCCTATCCCCGTGCCATCGAGAAGCGCTTGCAACTCATCAAGGAGTACGGCATGAACCACATACGTACCTCTCACAATCCCTACTCAGAAGACTTCCTGGATCTCTGCGACCGCTATGGCATCCTGGTGGTTGATGAACTCTATGACAAGTGGAACAACCAGTATGTGGGTGCCGGACGTGCCCACTTTGAGGACATGTGGCAGAGCGACGTGACGGAGTGGATACGCCGTGACCGCTGTCATCCCTGTGTGGTGATGTGGAGCCTCGGCAACGAGTTGCAGTCTTACAACGACCAGCCCTTCAACGACTTCGGCGTGACACAGTTCAAGCTCATGAAGACCGTCATACAGCGCTACGACGACACGCGCAAGGTGACCGTGGCCATGCATCCCCGCTATCGCAACTGGGAGACCGACTCTCTGCCTTGCGACCTGGCCATGGTGACCGACGTGCAGTCCTACAACTATCGCTATATGTACTTCCCTGGCGACGGAAAGAAGTTCCCCTGGATGACATTCTACCAGAGCGAAGCCTCTACCTCGGCTATGGGTGAGAACTACTTTGCCATGGATCTGGACAAGGTGATAGGTCTGGCGTACTGGGGTGCCATCGACTACCTGGGTGAGTCGCAGGGATGGCCAACCAAAGGCTGGAATCAAGGCGTCTTCGACATAGCCTTGGAACCCAAGCCCAAGGCTTACTACATGAAATCATTCTTTTCCGACGAACCCTTGGTACATATAGCCGTGACGGAGTCGAAGGGAGACCAGATGTGGAATGGCATACAGACCGGCAACGACGGGCAGTCTGACCACTGGAACCGTACGCCAGGCAAGAAGCTGGAGATCACTACCTACACCAATGCTGAGGAGGTGGAACTCTTCGTCAACGGCAAGAGTGTGGGTGTGAAGCAGAACGACTTGAAGAGTGCCAAGATGCGCAACCAGATACGCTGGAAGGACGTGGAGTATCAGCCCGGCAATATCCTGGCTGTGGGTCGTTCCATGGTGAATGGAAAGAAAGTGGAGGTGGCTCGACATAAGGTGGAGACTACCGGCAAGGCCGTGGCGCTGCGCATAGAGAGCGACAATGCACAGTGGAAGGCAGACGGAGAAGACCTGCAGCACCTTCGCATCGTAGCTGTGGACAGCAAGGGCCGAAGAGTACAGACTGCCGTAGGAGAAGTGACGGTGAGTCTTTCGGGAGATGCCCAGCTCGTGGCTATGAGTAGCGGCAACCATGTGTCCGATGAACTCAGCCTGTCTGACCGTCGCAACCTCTTCAACGGTGCGGTGCTCGGCATCTTGCGTGCTGGCGAACAAGCATCCAAGATCACGGTGACTGCATCTTGTCCCGGCATGAAGTCGGCCAAGCTTGTTCTCAATACCCTTTGATATACGGCATCAGACGTCTGTCTGACTGTCAAATCCTATGGCCCGGACCTTTTGGTTCGGGCTTTTTTGTGGCAGTTCGTGGGTTCTCGTGGAAGAGAAGAAGGGTAGAGACAAGCCTTGCGAGGTAATAACTAATTCTAATAAAACTATAAGAAACATTTGGAGTGTTGAGATTTTTTGTCTATCTTTGCATAAGAAAAAGAGAAAGGCCATCAGATGCTATCCCTTTTGATGGCATTGCCTGCGAAGATACGGCAGGATCCCTATATCCAAGAGTATACTAGACCACAATTTTATTTGTCTACCTAGACCACTCCCCTTGAATAGCCCGTGAGGGTTTCATATCACAACATAGTCTTATAGTCAGCAATACACAGTAAAAGGGGAGTGGCTAGGTAGATTTTTGGTAAAACAGCAACTTCCGAAGAATTTGATTCCGTCATCACACGCTCCTTCCACGTCAGCAAGTGTGATGTGCTGTGGAGATATGACAACAAAAAAAAGAAGTGGAGCATATCTGTTCCACTTCTTTTTTTATCGCTCATACCCTTTCGGGCAGATGATAAAACGGCTTACTTGCCGTGACGCTCGTCAGAAACGGTCAGCTTCTTGCGACCCTTTGCACGGCGAGATGCCAATACGCGACGACCATTAGCGGTGGTCATTCTCTGACGGAAGCCGTGCTTGTTGACACGACGACGGTTGTGGGGTTGGAATGTTCTTTTCATAACGTTATGCTTATATTATTTGATTCTATACGGGTTTCGGGGTGCAAAATTAGGCACTTTTTTTCAATCTCGCAAATATTATCACATTTTTAGGGCAACTTTTATGCTTTTTTGCCAAAAATGCACTAACTTTGCACCGCTAAAGAGAAATTACACATTAATTTAATAAATAAAAAGCATCTCTTATGATCAATTCACAAGACATCAAGAAAGGTACTTGCATCCGCATGGATGGCAAGCTGTATTTCTGTATCGACTTCCTCCACCGTAAGCCCGGTAAGGGTAACACCATCATGAGTGTGACCCTCAAGGATGTGGTAAGTGGCAACGTACTGGAGCGTCGCTTCAACATCGGTGAGAAGCTGGAGGATGTACGCGTAGAGCGTCGTCCCTATCAGTTCCTCTACAAGGAGGGCGAGGATCTCATCTTCATGAACAACGAGACCTTTGAGCAGATTCCCATCCCCGCTGACCAGGTCAACGGTGTCAACTTCATGAAGGAAGGTCAGGAGGTAGAGGTAGTAACCGATACCAGCACTGAGACCGTACTCTATGCAGACGTACCTGTAAAGGTGGTTCTGGAGATCACTTGGACCGAGCCCGGTCTGAAGGGTGATACCGCTACCAACACCTTGAAGCCTGCTAAGGTGGAGACTGGTGCTGAGATTCGCGTACCTCTGTTCATCAACGAGGGTGAGCTTGTAGAGGTAGATACTCGCGACGGTAGCTACCTGGGCCGTATCAAGCAGTAATCCCTGTCGAAGGATAAGGAAAAAGACGCAAGGGACTTCACCGATTGGTGAGGTCCCTTGTGCTTTCTTGTTGTTTTCGCTCTGTCGGCTTACCCGCCCTTTTCAGGTTGTTCCATCCTGATACGCGTGGGCTCCCGTCATCTAAGTATCTCTTCGGGTACACAGGCAGCCATGGCCTCGTAGGCCGCTTCGCTTGGATGCAGGTGGTCGCCAGAGTCAAATCCAGGGGCGAAGGATCGTGCATGGAGTGGGTCTCTTACTGCCAGGTCGAAGTCGATACAGCCGTCGAAGAGAGGTGAGGTGCGCAGCCACTCGTTGAACTTCTCACGCATGGCGTCGCGCTCTTCATTGTAGGTGCGCCATCCCTCTATGGGC
>JAZLII010000142.1:0-2263 GCA_045617275.1 Bacteroidaceae bacterium | reverse complement strand
GCCAAGCGCAAGGCCTACGTGGAGGCCTTCACGCCTTGCTTCCAGGAGTTTCACGACCACATCTCCATGGGGCGCGAGAGAGTGGAACTGCACTATACCTCACACGGAGAGCGTGGACCCCTGCTGGAGACGATACAGCGCGACAGGCACAAGGACCGTGCCGTAGGCTACTCTCTGCATGGCATACACAAGGACGACCTGGAGATGACCCTGGGCGGATATCCACTCAAGAGGGAAGGTAGCCAGGGACAGAGCAAGACCTACCTCATAGCCCTCAAGCTGGCCCAGTTCGACTTCCTGCACCGCACGGGCAGCCACACCGCTCCCATCCTCTTGCTCGACGACATCTTCGACAAGCTGGATGCCAGCAGAGTGGAGCAGATCGTCAAACTGGTAAGTGGGGGCAATTTCGGACAGACCTTCGTCACCGACACCAATCGAGAGCACCTCGACAGCATACTCCGCAACGGAGAGGGCAAATACCGACTATTTCACGTAGAAAACGGCATCATCAGTACACTGGCATGAAAAGAGTAAGAGAACAGACCTTAGGCACCATCCTGCGCCAATACCTGCGCGAAGAGGGACTCGAGACTCCACTCAACGAGCATCGCGTCGTATCCTGCTGGAGCGAGGTGATGGGCGAGGTGGTAGCCCGCTACACCACCAGTGTGCAGGTACGTGGAGGCATACTCTACGTGAGCCTCACCAATCCCGCCCTCCGTCAAAACCTGATGATGATGCGAAGCAAGATCGTGCAGAAACTCAACGCACACGTAGGAGCGCAGGTCCTTCAGAATGTCGTGATACGTTGAGCGTTGAGCGATGAGCGATGAAAATTGAGCGTTGAGCGAAGGCATCTTCGCTCATCGATTCCTCGAATTATCGATTCTTCGATTCCTCAAAAATCCTGAAAAAATCCAATCCGCTTATTCCAGTTCCCTTAGAATAGCTCCAGCTTTTTCTTGCGCGCCTCTTCGAGAGGCAACAGATCCCGTGGGGCAGATGCTTCCTGGCAGAGCTGTCGTTGTTGTTCTTCCAGTTCCTTCACCGCCTGATCCTTTGACTCCTCGTTGAGGAATCTATTGGCCAGCAAGGCATTTTGCGAGGCATCTTTCACCCAGATCACAGGGCCGTCATAGGCAGGAGCTATCTTCAAGGCTGTATGCATGGGGCTCGTGGTGGCACCGCCTATCATCACAGGCACATCGATGCCCGCTTTTCTCAGTTCGGCCACCACATGGGCCATCTCCTCGAGACTTGGCGTGATAAGTCCGCTCAGTCCGATGATGTCGGGATGTATCTCCAAGGCTTTTCTCACGATCTCCTCTGCCGGTACCATCACGCCCAGGTCCACGATCTCGTATCCGTTGCAAGCCATCACCACGGAGACGATGTTCTTGCCGATGTCGTGCACGTCGCCCTTCACCGTGGCCACGAGTACCTTTCCCATGCTGCTGGCACCTTCGGTCTTCTGTGCCTCGATGTAGGGTTGCAGTATCTGCACGGCCTGCTTCATCGTGCGGGCCGTCTTCACCACCTGGGGCAAAAACATCTTCCCCTCGCCAAAGAGTTCACCCACACGGTTCATGCCCGTCATCAGCGGACCCTCTATGATGTCTACCGCACGGGGATACTTCTCCAGGGCCTCCTGCAGGTATTCCTCCAGATGGTCTGTCACGCCTCGTTGGAGCGACTGGGCCAAACGCTCCTCTACCGACAGTTTTTCCACATGCTGTTCTGTCCCTTCTGTCGCCGTTCGACTGGCATCTGCATTTTGCATCTGCTCTTCCAGGAGTTGCTGGGCAAGGGTGATAAGAGCCTCGCTGGCCTGTGCCGAGGGACGTAGCATCACGTCTTCTATCACCCGGAGCTGGTCGGCAGGTATGTCGCTGTACATCACCTTGGCAGAAGGATTGACGATGCCGAAGTCCATGCCCTGCTGACGGGCATGATAGAGGAAGACGGCATGCATGGCCTCGCGGATGTAGTTGTTGCCACGGAAGGAGAAGGAGAGGTTGCTCACTCCTCCGCTCACATGAGCACCGGGCAGGTTTTGCTTGATCCAGCCCACGGTCTGTATGAAGTCCCAGGCATAGGCGTCGTGCTCAGCCATACCTGTTGCTACGGCAAGGACATTGGGATCGAAGATGATATCCTGCGGATTGAAGTGGAGCGTATCCACCAGGAGTCGGTAGGCTCGCTGGCACACGGCGCAGCGTCGCTCATAAGTCGTGGCCTGACCTTCCTCGTCGAAAGCCAT
>JAZLII010000141.1:0-34904 GCA_045617275.1 Bacteroidaceae bacterium | reverse complement strand
TAAATTAACATTTCAAACAGAGCTGATCCAGCGCGTTTTTAGAACGACAAAGTGGACACCCTAATTAATAATTCTTCTGCAGGCTACGCTGCGAAGCATCTCGCAAGCTCGCTGAGCGCCGTTCATTCCGTTCATTCTAGTTCCTTTCATTTTCACTTATGCCAATAGGTATATCATTGCCTTTTTTTATCTATCACTCCGATACAATGTCTCTTTTTTACAAGGCAAATATGGGCGGAAATTGCTAATTTTGCAAACAGATGGATGGATAACTCACGGAATGGACAGAGGAAAAGGATGGCATTGATGCAAAAAAATGAGGGTAGGCCTGTAGTAAAACGGGACATCCTGACGTCAAATATGTAAAGGACGAAAGACGAAAGCCTTGCGGCACGAACAATCAATCACGAACGCTTCGCTACGAAAGGCGAAGAATGAAGAACGAAAGACGTAAATATAATAAGGAAAAAGAGAAAGATGAAAAAGAAGATGTTGACACTCGTGGCAATGAGCATGATGGCCACACTGGGAAATATGGCTTACGCCAAGGAAAGTGCCGTTGGCGAAAAGGCAGAGGATGAAACCCTGATCTGCGAAGAGACGCAAGATGATACTTGGGAGATGACTGCAGAGGAGGGTGTGCAGGACAGTATGACCATCACGCTGAGGGAGTATACCGTGAAGGGTACTGCTCCCAAGACGCGTGTGAGGGGGGATGCGATGCGTACCATCGTGAATGGCAGTGTGCTGGAGCAGACCAGTTCGGCAACGGAGATGCTGAAGTATGTGCCCAACGTGAAGAGTGAGAGTGGCGACGTGAGCGTCGTCGGCCGTGGCGCAGCGGAGGTGTACATCAATGGCCGCAAGGTGCAGGACCTGAAGGAGCTGGACAATATCCGCCCCGAGATGATACAGTACGTGGACGTCGTGGCCAACCCCGGTGCACGATACAGTGCCGCCACGCGCTCCGTCATACGCATCACCATGAAGCGCCCACAGGGTGAGGGATTCGGTTTCACCAACACGCTCTACGGTGCCTACCAGTACGGCTGGACCGTGCAGGACCAGCTGGAAGCCAACTACCGCAAGGACGGACTGGACATCACCGGTTCGCTGACGGGTATGCGCTATGCTGTGGGGCAGGACCAGGTGCTCACCATCCGCTCCAAGGCTGGGCAAGAGATACTGAAGCAGGTGGGGCAGGACCATACACGCGGTACGGCCAACTTCTATATCCCCAAGCTGCAGTTCAACTACGTCATCAACAAGAACCACTCCCTGGGTGCCTGGTACCAGCTCAGCCGAAATCCCTACCAGAAGGTGACGGCCAAGCTCAACACCCGCATCACCTTGGGCGACATGCCCCAGGAGCGTACCTACAGTGAGATATTCAACGACTGGGACATCAAGAAACACATGGCGAGCATGTACTACAACGGACAGCTGGGACTCTGGAACATCGACTTCAATGCCGACGGGGTGTGGTCGCGCAATGGCATGCCCATCACCACGACGGAGACCGTCTATGACGGTGCAGAGCGCGAGATAGGCCAAGTGAAGGTGGACAACCACAACCGGGATGCGATAGACCTCTATGCCACCAAACTCATCTTCACCCATCCTCTCTGGGGCGGTTCGCTAAGCTTCGGCGGTGAGTACAGCTACAGCCGACATGGGTATGAGTTTCGCACCCAGCAGCAGGGTGTGGTACTCCCTGCCAGCGACATGGAGAGCGAGGTGAATGAGAACATCGTGGCAGGCTTCGTGGAATACACCCGTCAGCTGGGCAAACTGAGTGCCAACGTGGGCCTGCGCTATGAGCATGCACAAAACGACTACTACGAGGAGCAGGTGCTGATAGATGCCCAGAGCCGTACCTACGATGACCTTTTCCCCAGCGTGACCCTCGGCATGCCTGTGGGTAAGGTCCAGATGCAACTGAGCTATGCCCAGGACATCACCCGTCCCGACTATCAGAGTCTCAACAACAACCTGATGTACGTGAACAAGTACACCATGCAGTGTGGCAACCCCATGCTACGCCCCACCTATGCCCACAATCTGGTATACAATGCCTCCTACAAGTGGGCTACCCTGATGGCCACCTTCTCGCGTACCAAGGATGCGATGTCCGTGGTGGCAAGACCCTACTATCCCAACGATCCCAGCAATCCCGTGGTACTGATGGGGTCGGAGAACATCGAAGCCTATTGCAGTGGCAACGTGTCGCTGACCCTGGCTCCCGTCATCAAGCAGATATGGCGGCCACAGTTCGTCGTGACTGGCTCCTTCCAGAACTACTGCACGCAGGACCTTCAGGGAGCGTCCTTCCATCTCAATCGCCCCATGGTCAGCATCGTATGGCAGAACTTCATCAGCCTGCCCAAGGGCTTCCTCTTCATGCCCACACTGGCCTTCAACAGCAAGGGCGACGAGGGCAACTTCCGCATCAACAAGAACATCTACTCCATGCAGTTCTCCTTGCGCAAGTCGTTCCTGAAAAACAAACTGGACGTGACGCTCAATGCCACAAATCCCTTCGAATGGGCAGGAAACGACCTCACGCTGTATGGTGCACGCGAGATGAGTACAGACAAGCAAAATCCCCGTAGCTTCTACGCCCAGGTGGTGTATAAGTTCAATGAGACCCGCTCAAAATACAAGGGCCGTGGTGCCGGCGAGGCGCAAAAGGCACGTATGAAGAACTGAGGCCTGGACTGACTGTGCCCTGCGAAAGAGAACCGTCCGCCAACGGACGGGAACGGTGACAGGCTGGTGTGCCCAACGGGAAACCGCCGCTGGGCACAGTGGCTTTTTTCTATATAATGCCCAATGATTTTGCCATTTGAGAGGTTTTCCCTATCTTTGCAGTTGGAAAATGACTTTTGCAAACATGTCTATGAATAGGAGATCTCTATTGACCGGTGTCGTCTTGCTGGTGGCCCATGTGGTAAATGCTCAGACAGCCAATGGTCTGATGTTCAACGAAGTGATGCAGTCCAATATCGACTATCTGCTGGTGGAGAAGGATTTTCCCGATTCGTGGGTAGAGCTGTACAACCCCCAGGAGCGTCCTGTCCGTCTCGACGGCTATATGATCAGTGAGCATGCCGACGGCCACAATGCCTACACCTTCCCCGCAGGATGTGGCACAGTGCCTGCCAAGAGCCACCTTGTGGTGTACTGCGACAAGGAGGGTAGGGGACTTCACGCCTCTTTCCGCATAGACTCCGGCAAGGCCAACCTCTATCTCTTCGACCCACAGGGAGTGGCCGTGGATAGTCTCGCTTTGCCCAAGATGCCCGCTCCCAACATAGCGTACGGACGAGTGACGGACGGGGGCGGTGAGTGGCAATACGAGGTGACGCCCTCTGCGGGACAAGCCAATCACAGCCAGGGGTCTACCCTGGTACTACCCGAACCCCTCTTCAGCCTGGATGGTGGACTCCTGGCAGATCCCGCCATGCTGACCATGAGCGTGCCAGAGGTGGAGGGCCTGCCTGCCGATACCAAGATATACTACACCGTGGACGGTACGGAGCCGACCATGGCTTCACGAAGCATAGCCAAGACGCAGACTTTCAATGTGGGACGAACGATGGTCATCCGTGCCAAACTGATGTCCAAAGAAGCACTCTCGCCAGTCTCCACGGTGCGCTCCTTCATCTTCCATCCCCGTGAGGTGACCTTGCCCGTGGTGTCTATCGTGACTCCCGAGGAGTACATCTTCGGCAACGAACTCGGCATAGCCAGCCCCAACGTGTGGGAAGGGAAGCCCAACTATATGCAGTCGTGGCGCAGACCGGTCAACGTGGAGTATTTTGACCCCTCTGTGGAGGGTGGCAAGGTGGTGTTCAACCAACTGGGTGAGACGGCCATCTCCGGCGTGTCTACCCGCGAACAGCCCCAGAAGAGCTTTAAGATATATGCCAACAAGCGTTTTGGCAAGAAGACCTACAAGGGCGACTTCTGGGCAGACAAGCCAGAGGTGGGCAAGGTGAAGTCGTTTGTGCTGAGAAGCGGTGGAAACAATAGTTTTACCACACGTATCAATGATGCCCTGGTGCAAAAGGTCTTTGGCACCCATGTGGACAATCTCGACTGGCAGGCATACCGTCCGGTGGTGGTCTACATCAATGGTGTCTATCGAGGCGAATTTGGTATGCGTGAGCGCTCCAACGAGGACTTCGTGGAGGCCAACTACGAACTGGAAGATGTGGAGATGGCAGACGAGACTGCTTATCAGTCGCCAGATCCCGCTTCGCTCTTTGCCGGTTTCCGCTCGGCCTACCGAAGCAGTGCTACGACCTACGAACAACTGGACGAGATGATGGACATGGACAACTTCATCAACACCCTGACGGCAGAGGTATATGCCATGAATACGGACTTCCCCACCAACAACGTCGCTCTGTGGAGACCTCTGGAAGAGGGGGGTAAGTGGAGATGGATACTGAAGGACTTGGACCGTGCGGGCATGAACATAGCTCTCTATCCCCATAGTTTTGACATGTTCAACTATCTCTTCAATCCCGATGACATCATGTATGCAGGCATGCATCACTTCGACCTCTACCAGAAGATGTCGACCTTGCCGGCATTCGCGGGTGCCTTCGTGGATCGCTTGCTGGTGTATCTGGGCGACTTCCTCAAGCCCGACCTGGTCAATGCCCAGGCAGACCTGATGAGCGAGGAGATATACGATGAACTGAAAGCTACCTTCCTGGCCTACAACTGCAACACGGAGTGGTCTCGCTACAGGCAGAACATGAAGGACCTGAAGTCATTTTTCACTTCACGTCCCAGCTATCTCTATGCACAGATGAACCAATACTTCGACCTGGGTGGCGTACGCCCCTTGAAGGTGAGCCACGATGAGGGACAGGAAAGCCTGAACGGGGTGGCTCTGACCGAGGGCGACTTCAACGGATCGTGCTTTGCCTCTCGTCCCGTGACGCTCTATAGCGGGGACCATCTGCATGGCTGGAAGCTCACTGTCACCTCTGCAGAAGGCGACTCTGCTTGCTACACCTTTGAGCACTCTACCATCGACATCCTCCCCTCCGAGTATGCCACATCGTCAAAAGACACCCTCTCCTTTGTCACTTACGAGATGGGCCAGGCAGAAGAGGAGGAGCCTGTGAATCCCAAAGACCCTGACGACTCGGGCGATGAAGGCGACCCCGATGACCCAGGTGACGAAGGCGATGACACGCCTGATACTCCCGAAGACCCCGCAGATGCTCTGCGAACACCCCTCGATGCGTCGCACATGACCATCTACAGTCCTTCTGGTCAGCGTAGAGGTAAGATGGCAAAGGGCCTGAACATCGTGGTCAAGAACGGTAAGCTGGGGAAGGTAGTGAAGCTCTAAGGCTTGAGAGGGGGGAGACCCTGCGAGGAGACCCTTCCGTCAACGGAAGGGAACGGTGGTCACTTCTTCTTGTTTTTGCGCATCTCCTCGTCGCGCTTGCGATTGCGGTCCTTGATGTCCCTCTTCTTGTCGGGCTTCTGCTTGGTGATGGCCTCAGGCTTTTGCTTGTCACGTGCTATGCCACGCACGTCCCAAGCCTGCTCCATCTCCCATTTGGCCTTGACCGTGATAGGTTTGGGGAAGTAGAACACTTCTTCAGGTTGCAGACCGGCATCGTAGTTGCCCGTGTCCCATTTTCCATTGCCATTGCGATCGATGAAGAGACGCACGAAGTATTCTCCGGGCTTGAGATAGAAGAAGTCTGCACGATCGTTTTCGGCCATCTGTTCGGCCACGGGCTTGTCGGTGCGGTTGAGAAGTTGCACGATGGCGGTCTCTCCGTCTTTCAGATCCAGATGGTTGAGCTTGAGGAAGATGGTGCCAAACTCATCCAGCGAGCGTACACGAATTTCCGATCTGACGGAATTGGAGATATCGCCCAGCACACCACGGAAGGCCATACTGTCGATGCGTATCTGGTAGATGCCCTTGGGCTCCCACTCGGCATAGAGCGTGAACTTGCGTGGACTGATGCTGTCTGGCTCAAAGAGGAAGGGGCGCGCCACAAAGTTGGAGTCCACCTTCTGATAAAAGCGTATGGCACTCGTGTCCACTTCCGCAATGGGCTGTGAGAAGGTGAAGGTGATGTTCTGATTGGGATCGATGGTACCAGAAGGTCTGGTCTGGACCTCCAGGTAAGTCACGTCGTAGGGACATTCCTCCTCGGGGAGTGGGTCCTTGCTGCGCTTCTGTCGCTTCTCGCGGTCCTTCTGCCACTCTTCTATCTTCTTCTGGCGCTCCTTCTCCAGCTTGGCATGAGTCTGCTTGGGCACCATCTCCAGCGTATCGGTACGGGCAACGAGTCGTCCCAGCGTGTCCGTCTCGAGATAGGTGAGCTGGAAGAGGAGCGTGTCTTGCCAAGCCACGAGCGTATCGGGTATCCAGTAGTTGATGGTATCGTTGTGCTGGGAAGGTTCGGCCACGAGCACGCTTTCATCGAAGTTGAATCCCTTGATGACGGGCAGAGAGTCGGCACGAGCGGTAAAGTAAAGCGTGAACATCTCCGGCTTGAGGCGCTCCTTCTTCAGGAGATGCTGATCCTGTCCCTCCTCGAGGAAGGCCAGCAAGGTGAGATTGTCGGGATAGTAGTGGATGTAGGGCACCATGCGTATCTTCTCGTAGTGCGTGGTGTCTACCCATACGGTATCGGCACGGAGGTCGGGACGGGAAGACGTGGAGAACTTCACCGTGTCGAAGGCCATCTGCTCTGACTTCTGCGTGAAGCGATAGTTGCCATCCATGTCCTTCAAGGCAAAGGCACGGTACTCGCCAGGAGCAATGCCCTTGATGGAGAACTGACCGCTACCGTTGGTACGAGCGATACGTTCGAGCGGTTTGATGCGGAAGGTACTGTCTGTGAAGGTACTGTCCTGCCGGTAGAGTCCTACGAGGATACCCTTGATGGGCTCCAGGTCTTCAGCATTGAGCACCGTACCACTCACCTCCATGGTATCGATGGTTTCTCCAGTAGAGAAAGAGTAGGTGTAGAGACCCATGGGATTGCCCTCATTGTTGTCCTGAATGGCATCGCTGAAGTCCACGGTGTAGGTGGTGTTGGCCTGAAGCGAGTCGAAGAGATCTATACGGATGCTCTTACCGACAGCGCGTATGTTGGGCATCTCCGTCTGTGGAGGAGACACGATGACCTTCTCGCTGGGATTGTCGATCTTGATGTATTCGTTGAAGTTGATGGTAGCCTTCTTGCTCTTCACCTTGGTGGCTTTGTTGCCTGGTTGGGCAGAGACCACCACGGGAGGTTCTTCGTCGTAGCGTCCACCATCGGGGCTACCGATGGAGGCGCAGGCTACCAATAGTACCAGCAGGGATGCCAAAGCCAAGCCTCTCCCAAGAGGAGTGCGAAGTGTGGTGTAGAGTCTGCGTATAGGTCGAAGCATAATGTGTGGTATGAATGCAAAAAGGTTATGACAAAGCCAATCTATAGGTGATCAAAATGACATGGGATAGCCCCCACCTTACATGTTCATCTGCAACATCTCGTCGATGTATTGGCGCTGGTTGCTCAGGCGGGGCACCTTGTGCTGGCCACCCAGTTTGCCCTTGCCCTTGAGCCAGTCCTCAAAGAGATGAGGCCGTGCCTTGATGATCTGCAAGCGCTGGAGTGTGATGTCCTTGTAGCGCTTGGCCTCATAGTCCGAGTTGATCTGCTGCAACGCCTCGTCGAGGATGCGGGCAAAGCGCTCGAGATCCTCCGGTTCACGCTCAAACTCGATGAGCCACTGATGACGGCATTTGCCCTTGCTGTCCATGAAGATGGGAGCGGCCGTGTACTCACGTATCATCGCACCGGTCTCTGCACAAGCCTTTTCCAAGCCTTTCTCGGCATTGTCCACGATGAGTTCCTCGCCGAAGGCATTGATGAAGAACTTGGTGCGACCCGTGATGATGAACTTGTAGGGATGGACACTGGTGAACTTCACCGTGTCGCCTATCATGTAGCGCCAGAGACCACTGCTGGTGGAGATGACCATGGCATAGTTGCGTCCGGCCTCTACGCCCCAGAGAGGAAGTACGGTGGGGTGGGTGCTCTCCACCTCATCCATGGGGATGAACTCAAAGAACACACCGTAGTCTACCATAAGCGACAGGGAAAGATCGTCCGGATCGTCCTGTAAGCCAAAGAAACCCTCGGAGGCATTGTAGGTCTCCATGTAGTGCATCTTGGGACTGTTGATGAGCTTGTGGTACTGCTCGCGATAAGGGCCAAAAGCCACACCACCGTGGAAGAACATCTCCAGATTGGGCCACACCTCCTCCAGGTGCTCCTTGCCGCTGATCTCCATGACACGTGTCAGGACGCTCAGCATCCAGGAAGGTACACCGCTCAGGTTGGTGACGTTGCAGTGGAGCGCTTCATGGGCTATACGATCGCGTTTCTCCTCAAAGTCGCTCAGCAAGGCTGTTGACTTCTTGGGTACACGTACCAGATTGACCAATGGGTTGATGTTCTCTATGAGAATAGCCGACAAGTCACCTACGAGACTGCCGGGGAGATTGTAGTTGGGTGCATGGCTTCCACCCAGGATGAGCGCTTTCCCGTCGAAGATGCGACTCTTGGGATTGTTGCGCAGATACCAGGCTACAGCGTCGGCACCACCCTGATAGTGAGTGTCGTGCAGACCCTGTGAGGAGACGGGGATGAACTTGCTCTTGTCGTTGGTCGTACCGCTGGACTTGGCATACCAGCGTACCTTTCCGGGCCAAAGCACATCCTTCTCTCCTTGGCGCATACGATCGATGCTTTGCTTCAGTTCCTCATAGGTATTGATGGGGCTGGAGTTGGCAAACTGCTCGTATGTCTTGATTTTGCTGAATTTGTGCTGGACACCCCATTCCGTATTTTGGGCCAGACGGATGAGACGCATCAGTACATGCATCTGCAAGGCTTCTGGCTCGGTGGCATAGCGATCCAGTTGTTTGAGACGACTCAAGAACCCGAGTCGGGCAATAGAGGTGATACTCATACGTTTTCGGAGCTTGGAGTCTCCGCATTGGGCTTTAATGTTGTTTTGGGCCTGTGGGCACGACGGCGATGAGGCTTTCTCTTGGCAGGCTCTTCAGAAGACGCTGTCTGCTCGGGAGACTCCACTTGGGGTGCCTCCACGTCGGGCTCTGCAGGATTTTCTGCATTGAGACTTTTTGCAGGCTTCTCCGCCTTTTTCTCTGTAGATCTTCTGACTCTCTTCTCTGCGGGCTTCTCGCCCTTATTCTCTACAGCAGGCTTCTCTGCCTTCTTTTCCGCAGGTTTCTCTGCCTTCTTCTCCGCAGGTTTCTCCGCCTTCTTCTCTGCAGGTTTCTCTGTTTTCTTCTCAGCGGGTTTCTCCGCTTTTTTCTCTACTCTCTTCTCTGTTTTCTTCTCCGCAGGTCTCTCTGCTTTCTTCTCGGGACGCTCATCTCTGGTGGGCTTCAGCAGGTCGTCGGGTATCTCTGGCAAGAGCGCCTGAGGCTGTTCCTCCATGGCGGTTCGCTTGCCCTTGGCATCAAAGATGCTCTGTTCGAATCCCTTTTGCTTCTTGAGCTTGTAGAGTGCATCCTTGGAAGCATTTTGCTGAGCCTCCTTCTTGGAGTATCCCTTGCCCGAACCGCACACGATGTCCTCGATGACCACCTCGCTGTAGAATGTGCTACTGTTGCCATTGGCCTTGCGCTGCTCGCTGTCATCGTAGACGATGCGGATACGGTTTTTCTGACTCCACTCCAGCAGCTTGCTCTTGAAGTTCACCTCCTGATAAGCCACCTTGTCGATGTTGATGATACTGGAGAGGATACGTTGCTTCATGAAGTCCATACAGCGGGCATAGCCATAGTCCAGATAGATGGCACCCACGATGGCCTCAAAGGCATTGCCTGCCATGTAACTGTGGGGAGACTGGTTCTGTCCGTTGTATTGGATCAGTTTGTCTATGCCGATCTCCACGGCCAGCTTGCCGAGCGTCTCTCGCTGTACGATCTTGCTTCGGGTGTTGGTGAGGAAGCCTTCGTGCTTGCCTTGGAAATGACGATAGACGATGTCGCCCACGATGGCATCGAGGATGGCATCGCCGAGGAATTCCAAGCGCTCATTGTTTTGCGAACGGCCGTCTTTTCCCTTGATAGACAGCGACTTATGCAAGAGAGCTTGCTTGTAGAGGGAGATGTCCTTGGGGTAGAAACCAAGAATCGTATATAAACGACGATAAAGCTCCTTATCCTTGCGGAAGGGGAGCTTTATCTTATTGATAAGATTTTCTAAGTACACTATAAGTATATGCTGTTCGGAGTACTAAAGTATTAAAGGTCAATACAAAGATAGCCTTTTACTCGGCGTACTTCTTGAAGATTACACATGCATTGTGACCTCCGAAGCCAAAGGTGTTGCTCAGTGCAGCACGTACGGTACGCTTTTGAGCCTGATTGAAGGTGAAGTTCAACTTGTAGTCGATCTCCTCATCTTCATCACCCTCTTCGTGATTGATGGTGGGAGGAACAATGTCGTTCTGAACGCTCAGTACGCTGAACATGGCCTCTACGGCACCGGCAGCACCCAGGAGGTGACCGGTCATACTCTTCGTAGAACTGATGTTCAGGTCGTAGGCGTGGTCGCCAAATACAGCCTGGATAGCCTTCACCTCGCTGATGTCACCTACGTGAGTGCTGGTGCCATGAACGTTGATGTAGTCGATATCCTCGGGCTTCATCTCTGCATCCTCCAGTGCATTGCTCATGACGAGGATGGCACCGAGACCTTCGGGATGAGAAGCGGTGATGTGGTGAGCATCGGCACTCATGCCGGCACCAACCATCTCTGCATAGATCTTAGCGCCACGAGCCTTAGCATGCTCGAGCTCCTCGAGGATCAGCACGCCGCTACCTTCACCCATGATGAAACCATCGCGACTTGCGCTGAAGGGACGGCTTGCATGCTCGGGATCGTCGTTGCGGGTAGAGAGAGCCTTCATGGCATTGAAACCACCTACACCACAGGGCAGGATGGCAGCCTCGGCACCACCGCTGACGATGATGTTGGCCTTGCCCAGACGGATCAGGTTGAAAGCATCGGCCAGTGCGTTGGTACTGCTGGCACAAGCACTTGAAGTGATGAAGTTGGGGCCGTGGAAGCCATACTTGATGCTGATGTGACCAGCAGCGATGTCGGCAATCATCTTGGGCACGAAAAGTGGTCCGAAGCGGGGACCCATCTTCTCATGAGTGAGTGCGTAGTTGCTTACCTCCTCCTCGAAGGTCTTCATACCGCCGATACCTACACCCAGCACAACGCCGATCTTGTTCTTATCCTCATTCTCGAGGTCGAGGTTGGCATCCTCTACAGCCTGAGTAGCCGCACAGAGTGCGAACTGGCAGTAGCGGTCCATCTTGCGAGCCTCTTTCTTGTCAATGTATTTTTCAACCTCCAGATTCTTCACCTCACAGGCAAACTGTGTCTTGAAGTTGGTGGTGTCGAAAAGGGTGATGGGAGCAGCACCACTCTTACCTGCAACAATATTCTGCCAAGTCTCCTCTGCAGTGTTACCAAGGGGTGTAACGGCACCCATACCTGTTACAACAACTCTTTTCAGTTCCATAAAATATGTATATCTATAATTATAATTGAAGATGCAAAGGTGCATTTCCTCACCCTTCCATCTTGCCCGAACTTGTAGTAAAAAATGATTAAGGGCTAATGGTAAGGACCTTTGATACCCTCGCCATTAACCCTTAAACGTAGTGCTTATATTAAGCCTGGTGCTCCTCGATGTAAGCAATAGCGTCGCCTACGGTAGAGATCTTCTCTGCCTGATCATCGGGAATAGTGATACCGAACTTGTTCTCGAACTCCATGATGAGCTCTACGGTGTCCAGTGAATCAGCACCCAGGTCGTTGGTGAAGCTTGCCTCAGCTACTACATCAGCCTCGTCTACACCCAACTTCTCTACGATAATCTCTTTTACTTTAGCTTCAATTTCTGACATGATTTCAGTTTTTTAAATTATAATTCTTCGTGTTAATTTCAATTTTGCGGTGCAAAGTAACTACATTTTATATTTATATGCAAATATTTGCTCGACAATTTTCAATATTTTGCACAAATTTAACCCTTTTTGTGCAGATGTTGGTATTTCCTTAGTCCATAATTTCCCTTCTTAGGGGGTAGTTGCCACGTTGCGTTTCAAATTGCTGGGGAGCTTGCTTGAGGCGGATGCTGTCCTTCCTGGGATCGTAGAGCTGAAGGGCCACCTCTTCCTTTGTCGAGGCCGTGATGCTCCCCTGAGGCAACTGGGGTGGCTTGACATGAAACGTGGTGGGGCGGTGCATCCATCGAGCCAGAGCCTCGAGAGACATCCGAGTGGCATTGGCCTTGCCGTCAGCACTGTATCCGGCTATGTGGGGAGTACCGATATACACCTTTTCAAGCAGGGAGAGGCTGATATGGGGTTCGTGCTCCCAGGTGTCGATGATGGCTTGGTCTATGCGACCCTCATCCAGCGCCCTTTCCAGTGCTTCATTGTCCACCACTTCCCCACGTCCGCAGTTGATGAGCACGGGGCGTCGGGGCATACCGTGCAGGGCCATGTCGTCTATCAAGTGGAAGGTGGGGTTGGGCCCATCTGTGACGAGAGGCGTGTGGATGGTGATGATGTCGCACTCTTGCATGAGTTTTTCCAGCGAATGCCACTCCCATGCACTCTCCGAACCTTCGCGAAGCTGACGTGGAGGATCGTTGAGTAAGACGTTGCCTACCAGGTATTTGCATTTCTCATAGACAGCACTGCCCACGTTGCCCACGCCGATGATGCCCAGTGTGCATTCTGCCAGCCTCATGCCACGCTCCTTCTCCAAGAGCAAAAGCGAACTGTGCACATATTGTGCCACGCTCGTGGCGTTGCATCCGGGGCAGTTGGTCCATGCGATGCCAGCTTGCTCAAGATAGTGTGTGTCGAGGTGGTCAAAACCAATGGTGGCTGTGGCAATGAACTTCACCTGACTTCCTTCCAGCAACGCCTGGTTGCATCGGGTACGGGTGCGAACTATCATCGCGTCGGCATCTCGCACGTCGTCACGGCCCATCTGGGCTCCGGGAAGGTACACCACCTCGTCGGCCAGCCGTTCTATCTCTCCCTTGATATATGGGATTTTATCGTCTACAATTACCTTCATAAATATCTTTTTTGCTCACCTCTCAACGTTCAACGTTCAACTCTCATCGCTCACCGCTCATCGTTCACCGCTCCTCAGCATCTCCACGAGTTTGTCGCTCTTTCCGCTCACCACCTTACGGCAAAACATCTTACCGCTTTGGCGCAAGCGAGGCAGGTCCGTCTCGTCCATGATTTGGATGACGGGGTTGTAGTCTATGAAATGCAAGGGCGTGAGCACGGCAAGGCCTGGATACGTACCCTTGGTGAGTATGCACTTCTCTGCCCATTCGGGTGAGTTGAATGCGATGGTCTGTATGAGTGTCTCGGCCTGACCGAAGGAGTCGGTGAAGTACCGCTGAACTTCTTCTTTGTGCTCAAATACATGCAGGATGTGGCGGGCCAGAGCTTCGCTGATGCACCACCACGCACTTCCCTTGTACAGATGCCAGGTCTTCCCTTCCACCTTGAAGGTCAGCGCCTTGTGTATCCCCAAAGCCTCACGCAGTCTTCGTCCGGCAATGCTCAGCTTGGTGGCCCACTTGGCGGGGAGGCTGGCGTAGAAGGGACGGGCAGTGCGGTAGAGGCGTGTCTGCTCGGGCGTCACCTCAGGCGCTGTCATGCAGAGACCTTGCAGTATCTCACGGTCGCCTTGCTCCTCCAGCCAGCCTGTGATGCGCTCAGGCTTCCAGAGTGGGTAGTCCATACCGCTGAGGAAAAAGATGTGGTCGAAGTGCACGGGATACTCCACGGCCGACTTGATGAGCTTCATCTGGTACCACACCTCGATGATGGTGCCCCATCTCACGTCCTCTCGCTCTGCGAGGAAGTGTATGTTGTCCCCTTGGAGCAGGGTGGTAAAAGGCGTGATGTCCGACTTCCTGTCGATATGTATGAAAAAGTGAGCCTCGGGATGCAAAGCCTCTATGAGACGCTTCAATTGCGGAGCGTCGGTGTGTGCAGAGATGAGATATGCTATGTTCATAACGCAAATTTACAACTATTTTCATAATAAAACCTTCGAGAACGCAAGATTTTTCGTAAAAATATGTACTTTTGTGCAAGCGTTAGAAAATTGATTGTACATTCCCTCTTTTCGACACATCCCGTGAAGTACGACTATCTGATAGTAGGTGCAGGTCTCTACGGAGCCTGTTTTGCCTGGAAAATGAAACGGCAAGGCAAGCGTTGCCTGGTCATCGACAAGCGTCCCCATCTGGGTGGCAATCTCTACTGCGAGGAGGCAGACGGCATCCATGTCCATAAGTACGGTGCCCACATCTTCCACACGAGCAACAAGGCCGTGTGGGAGTTTGTCAACAGCATAGTGCCCTTCAATCGCTATACCAACAGTCCTGTGGCCAACTATCAGGGCAGGCTCTACAATCTGCCCTTCAACATGAACACCTTCTACCAGATGTGGGGCGTGACCACCCCCGCAGAGGCCCAGGCAAAGATAGAGGAACAGAAAGCAGAGGCACTGGAACAATTCAAGGCGCAGAATCCACAGTTTGTCGAGGATGGTGAATATCAGCCACAGAACCTTGAAGAACAGGCACTTATGCTTGTGGGTCGTGACATCTACGAGCGCCTCATCAAGGGCTACACGGAGAAGCAGTGGGGACGTCCCTGTACCGAACTGCCCGCCTTCATCATCCGTCGCTTGCCCGTTCGTCTGGTCTTCGACAACAACTATTTCAACGATCTCTACCAAGGCATCCCCGAAGGTGGATACAATCGTCTCATCGACGGACTTCTGGAGGGCGTGGATACACGTACAGGAGTGGACTTCTTTGAGGACCGCGCCTACTTTGAGGGACTAGCCGAGAAGATACTCTTTACGGGCAAGATAGACGAATACTATGGATATAGGTTTGGACACCTCCAGTATCGCACCGTTCGCTTTGAGGAAGAGCGCTTGGAGATGTCCAATTATCAGGGTAATGCCGTGGTGAACTATACCGAGCGTGAGGTGCCTTACACACGCATCATCGAGCACAAGCATTTTGAGCACTTTGGACCGGCGGTCGATGCCATCCCCCATACCGTCATCTCTCGCGAGTACAGCACGGAGTGGCAACCCGGCATGGAGTCGTACTATCCCGTCAACGATGAGCGCAATACACGCCTCTATCAGCAGTATAAAGCCTTGGCTGACAGGGAGACTCGTGTGGAGTTTGAGGGACGTCTGGCCGAATACAAATACTATGACATGGCACCTATCGTGGAGAAGGTGCTATTCAGTTAGTTTAAGGATTGGTTATCCAGCCGTCCTTGTCAAAGTTCATGGGGCGAATGAAAAGTTTTGAGGCACCATTCTTCGCTTTGTCGTAGCCGTGAGCGACGAAGTAGGCTTGCCCGTCCCATTCGTAGGCTGAGCTATGGCCTATACCGAAGAAGTCATCGTTGGGACCATAGAGCAGTGTGCCACCTCCGTACTCCATCTCTTTGCCTTCTTTGTCCAGATAGGGACCCTCTACGTTCTTGCTACGTCCGTAGACGGTCTTGTAGGTAGAGTTGGCGCCACGGCAGCAGTAGTCAAAGCTTACGAAAAGATAGTAGTAGTCACCATGCTTCAGGACGAAGGGTGCCTCGATGGCATTGTCTCCTGTGACCACACGCTGTGAATTTCCGTCAGGCTTACGACCGCGACGACGGGCCACAGTGACGGGTTTTGTCTCAGGGGTTTGGAAGTCGCTCTTGGAGAGTCTGACGAGCTGGATGCCGTCCCAGAATGAGCCGTAGAACAGATAGGGCTGGCCCTCGGGAGTGACTATGAGATTGGGGTCAATGGCATTCCAGTTGTTCTGACGTCCGTGAGAGGCAATGACCATGCCACGGTCCTCCCAGCCAAAGTCTGGAGACTTGGGGTCGAGGGTTTTGTTGACGGCAAGTCCTATGGCGCTGGTGTTCTTGCCAAAGGTGGAGCAGGAGTAGTAGAGATGCCAGAGACCATTGTGGTAGCTGATGTCGGGAGCCCAGGTGTGTCCGTTGTAGCCGGGTACGGTGTCGCGTGCCCACTGGGGAGTCTGTCTCAGTGCAGAAGGTTCGCGCTTCCAGGTCTTCATGTCGGCACTCGATATCACGCCTACGTTCATGCCGGTCATGAAGCAATAGTAGCGTCCGTCTTCTCCTTTGGCCATGACGGGATCGTGGGCATCGGGATCGGTCGTTTCGGCATTGAAGTTGCGTCTTCTGGGTGCGTTGTCGTTGGACTGAGCAAAGGCAGTCAGGCCCAGACAGAATAAAAGAGTAGTTGCAATTTTTCTCATGGTGGGTGTTGTATGATTAGTAAAAGTTTGTTTTTTAGGAATTTTGACCTGTGCGGGTCGAAAAATCATATTGCAAAGATACAATTATTTTTAGAAAAAGCATCGCTGTTTCCCTTTTTTTCTAATAAAGTATAAGTTCTCGTGAAAAAACAAGGCAACTATCTCGCTCCAGACTCTACATGTAAGATGTGAAACGCAATTTGTGAAGAAATAATTTTGTTATTAACATCCTAAGCCCTATCTTTGCATAAAAATCATCTTGCGTTATGACACAATCCAAGACAGATGTCGCCATGATAGGCGAGTATACCGAGACAGAGCTCCATACGTTGCATCAGGCTCTCCACAAGATCATGGGAGAGGTCATCCGCGTGTGTGAGGTGTTGCAGATGCCCTATTTCATACAGGGAGGTACGGCTATCGGTGCCTACTACGAGCAGGACATCCTGCCCTGGGACGATGATATCGATGTGGGACTGACACGCGAGAACTATACCCGCTTCCTTCGTGAGGCACCGGCTGTGGTAGGCGAGGAGTTCTTCCTGCAACACTTCTCGAGCGATCCCCATACCCCCTTCTATTTTGCCAAACTCATGCTCAAGGGTACCACCTTCACTGAGGCTGATTTCTCCTCGCTCGATATACAGCGTGGTATCTACATCGACATCTTCCCCTTCGACAAAGTGCCAGACAGACAGTGGTTGCAACGCTCGCATCGCTTCTTCTGCAACTTCCTCAACGGATGCTTCATGGCCAAGGATATCTGGCAGTGGAAGCACATCCGCAAGTGTCAGGTGGAGAAGCCCAGGAAGAGAGGCTGGTTCCCCTGCTTTGCCACTTGGGTGGTGTGCAAGCTTGCCTCCAAGAAGCGCATCTACGACTGGCTCTCAAAGTCGCAGGCTCTCTTCAATGGCGGTCAGCACGAATATTACAACATGGTACTCATGCCTCGCGACCATATCAGTGTGCAAAGTATCGAAAATCCCCAGCTCATCCCCTTCGGTCCCAATCAGGTGTGGGCTCCGTCCGACCTGTTCACCTATCTCGACCATCACTACCCTGGCGTACAGCGCTATGTACCCAAGGAGAAACAGCGCAATCACCATCCCGCCTACCTTGACTTCGGAGACTTCAAGGGATAGTGGAGATGGATGCTCCCGGCATTAAGGCTGGGAGTATCCCTTGATTGACTTTCTCAAGTCTTGCTCAAGAACTATTTTTTGACGATGCCTTCGATGATGCCCTCTATCTCGGTCACCACGCTGGCATTTTGCTCGGCTACATTGCGGGTCTCCCCGGGATCCTTCTTGTAGTCGAAAAGCTGTGGTGTCTTGAGGTATCCCGTCTCGATGGCTGGGCCCCAGCTGATGATGGGCTCACCGTTGCATGGAGCGATGTACTTCCATCGCTTGGTGCGCAGGGTGAGGCTACGGCTCGCCGCCATGGAGAGCGCATAGGGCGCATCGGCCTTGCTCTTTCCCAGCCATGTGGTGAGCTGATTGCGGGTGTCTGTGCCGTGACCTTCGGGTACGTTTCCGCCGATGAGCTGTGCCAGACTGCCCATGAAGTCTATCTGTGAGACGAGACTCTTGCTTTCCTTTCCTTGCTTGATGTGTCCCGGCCAACTGACGATGAAGGGCACTGTGCTTCCAGCCTCGAAGGCACTGTACTTACCACCACGGAAGATACCTCCGGGACGGTGCTCTCCGGCCAGTTCGATGGCACGGTCCTGATAGCCGTCATCCAGCACCGGACCATTGTCGCTGGTGAGGATGATGAGCGTGTTTTCGGTGAGTCCCAGCCGTTCCAGTTCCTGGGTTACACACTCCACGGTCCAGTCAAACTGCAGTATGGCGTCGCCTCGGAGTCCCATGGGGCTTTTCCCGCGGAAACGCTCGTGAGGATAGCGAGGTACGTGTACGTCGTTGGTGGCCAGATAGAGGAAGAAAGGATTTTGCTGGTTCTCGTTGATAAAACGCAAGGCATGACTGGTGATGCTGTCGGCTATGTTCTCGTCTTCCCAGAGCGCCTTTCCTCCGCCCTTCATCCATCCTATGCGCCCTATGCCGTTCACCACGCTGTAGTCGTGTCCGTGCGAGCTTCGCAGTTTCAGTTCCTCGGGGCGGTAGTCCTTGTAGTTCCTCACGTCCTCAAAAGCCTTCTGATAGCTCACCTCGATGGGAGCCGAGGGGTCATAGTTGGCCACTTTACCATTCTCGATGAATACGCAGGGCACACGGTCTGCCGTAGCCGCCATGATGTAGCTGTAGTCAAAACCAATGTCGGCCAGATGCGCATCGAGCGGTGCGTTCCAGTTCTGCTCACCGGTCTTACTGCCCAGCCCCAGGTGCCACTTGCCGATGGCTCCGGTCTTGTAGCCCTGGTCGTGGAAGAGGTCGGCCAGCGTGTACTGATCGGGCGTGATGATCATCCCCGCATTGCCTGCGGCCACATTGGTATTGGGCTTTCGGAAGGGGTAGCACCCCGTGAGCATGCCGTAGCGTGAGGGGGTGCTGGTGCTTGCCACGCAGTGAGCGTCGGTAAATCGCAGTCCACGCCGAGCCAGACGGTCCACGGCGGGTGTCTTCACCCCCTTGGCTCCATAGCACGACAAGTCGGCATACCCGAGGTCGTCGGCTACGATGAGGATGACGTTGGGACGTTGGTACTGTGCCAAGGCATGGAGAGATGCCATGCTCAGCAAGGCGGGAAGGGTATGCGCTGTCCAGGACATAAGGCTTGAGAAAGATGACGTTGTGTGTGGGCTATGGTTAGACGGTATGTGTTGACTGCTTTGGGACGGTAAGCATTGACTGCTTTGGGACGGTATGTGTTGACTGCTTTGGGACGGTAGGCATTGACTGCTTTGGGATGGTATGCATTGGCTACTACGAATCTTTTTCTGCGTCATTCTTCTTCGTGAGACCCAGGAAGGCCAGACTCTCTTGCAAGACCTTGGCCTTGCACACCCAGAGGATGCCCACGTAGAGCGAGGCTGCGATGACCACCTTGGCGATGAGCATCAGCCAAAGGTTTGTGATGGGACGCGTGATGCCCCATGCCAAACCCATGACGAGGAGGGAGAAGAGGAAGAAAGGTGCGATGTCTTTGGCCACGTCGATGAGGTGCAGACGGATGAGTCGCCATGCAAAATACTGCCACACCAAGAGCCACAGGATGTTGATGGCCACAAAGAAGAGCACCATCGTGCGTATGCCGAAGGGATGGAGCGAGATGAGGCCTATCCAGATGATGACGCAGATGGTCACGGTGCACCAGAAGTTGATGCTGGACCGTCCGTGACTGATGGTCAGGTTGCTATAGAGCGTCGTGATGGGGAAGAAGGCACCGTAGACGCTGAGCATGCTCAGAAGCATGGCACTCTCCACCCACTTCTCGCCTCCTACGATGAGCAGAAACTCCTTGGCGATGAGACCCATGCCCAGCATGCAGGGGAAAGACACGAAGCACACGAAGCGAAGCATCTTGCGAAACACCTGTCGGTAGCGGATCTGGTCATCTCTCACCTGGGTGAGTACGGGTTGGGCCACGCCGGTGACCATACCGTTGATAGTATTGATGCACATGTCGTCCCACTTGCGCGCATTGGAGTAGATACCGGCTTGGTGGTCTCCATAGAATTTTCCCAACAAAACACCGAATGCATGTGCATTGAGATTGTTGAAGAGATTGGTCAGGAGAAGCTTACTGCTGAAGCCAAACATCTCCCAAGCCGGACGAAGGTCGATGTGGAAGGAAGGTCGCCAGGGAGAGTAGTACCAGTTGAGCAGGGCTACACAGAGGATGAATACCACATTTTGTGCGGCCAGTGCCCAGTAGGCAAACCCTTGGTAGGCCATCACGACACCCGTGGTGCCGGAGGCTATGAGGGAGAGGATGGCGATGATGCACGACTGCTTGTTCATCAGGTGTATGAAGAGGTAGGCTCGCTGTACGGTGCCCCAACTGCTGATGAAAAATCCAAGGAAGATAAATCTTGACAAGGGTATGAGTTCTGGAGCGTGGTAGAAACGGGCTATGAGAGGGGCGGAGAAGAAAAGGATGACATAGAGCAGGGCACTCATGCCGATGTTGAACCAGAACACGGCGTTGTAGTCGCGGTGAGACGGCTCTTTCTTGTTGCACAGGGCTGCAGTGAAGCCACTCTCTTGGAGGGTGCTGGCTATGTTGGCAAAGACCAGAAGCATCGCTATCTTGCCGTAGTCGGACGGTTCGAGTCGTTGCAGGAGCAGGATGCCGAAGACGGCTCCGAGAAGTTGTACGGTGCCGTTGTTGAGAATGCCCCAAAGTAGTCCCTTGGCGGTTTTCTGCTTGAGCGTTTCAGGTGTTTGGTTACCCATTTTAGTGACATGTTGCCGTGCCAGAGGCAGTGCGCCTCGTGTGGCGGTACTTGACTGCCATCTGACACGTTTCTGCCACAAAAGTAAGTAGAAAAGTCGAAAACGGCAAGTTTTACCTTGTTTTCTTCATTCTTTTCTTTGTCAATCGGGGAAAAAACCGTACTTTTGTAGCGGGAAAATATGTCTTCTCCTTTGGAGGTGTATTTTTCTGTTTTGGAAGAGAGAAAAATTATCAGTAAAAATATTATATTCTTTTATGGAAAAAATTCAAGAACTTACCGAGAAAATCTTTCGCGAAGGCGTAGAGAAAGGACAGGCTGAAAGCGCCCGTCTGATAGAGCAGGCCAAGGCTGAGGCAGCACAGATCGTAGCTGATGCCAGAGAGCAGGCTGCTGCTATCGAGAACGGTGCCCAGAAGAAGGCTGCCGAGCTGAGCGCCAACACGAAGAGCGAGTTGAAACTGTATACCAGCCAGGCTCTCAATGCATTGAAGAGCGAGATTGCCAATGTGATGTCTTCCAAGATCGTCAGCGAGTCTGTATCGGGCCTGACTGCCGACAAGGACTTCCTGGGTCAGTTTGCTGTGGCCTTGGCAAGCAAGTGGGTGGAAAATGAGCCCGTGGTGATCAGTACCGCTGATGCAGACAGCCTCAAGGCTTACTTCGCCACCAAGGCACAGGGCCTGCTGAGCAAGGGTGTCACCATCGAGCAGGTCAATGGCAACAGTTGCCTCTTCACCATCGCTCCCGCTGACGGTAGCTACAAGGTGAACTTCGGCAAGGAGGAGTTTGAGAATTATTTCAAGGCATTCCTGCGCCCCCAGCTCATCGACATGCTCTTCTGAACAATTCATAATTCATAATTCACAATGCGTGATTAGCCTGGCGCAAGGATGCTGCTTGTACATCAAACGAGCGAGAACCCACCGCGGCCTGTGAAGTAACGGAGTGAATTATTTATTATGAATCGCTAAAGAGAAAACATTATAATTTCAACCTCATAGATTACAATCCATAAGAGGCAGACGTATCGCAGAGCCGAACATCACGCACACCGCGCAGCCAATTATGAATTATGAATTTTGAATTGAATTAATAAATGGGCAATTACTATTTTTTAATGACGGATGTACCGGTCTTGTCTTTAGACGGGAGCAACAAAGGCATCGGCTTTGCTGACTTCCGACTGATGTGCAAGGAGGAGCTGTCCAAGTCGGACATGAGACTGCTATACACCGTGTATCTGAAGCAAGATTGCTACAACCTGCTCAAACTGCTGAAAGACCCTGAGGCAGAGATTCTGGTGCTGGGCAACTACACCGTGGAGGAGCTCCTCAAACTCATAGAGGAGTGCAACTACGATGACCGCAAGATCGTGGGTTATCCCTCTTTCCTGCCCCAGTTCCTCATGAACTCATACTACGTGAGAAAGGACGAGCCCGGCTACTTTGCTGAGGACGATCTCATGATGGCCTTCTACGAGTATGCCTTCAAGAATAAGAATGAGTTTGTGGTGAAATGGTGGAAGATGAACTTCAACATCACCAACATCCTCACGGCGCTGATAGCTCGCAAGAATGGCTGGAACGTGGCCGACTACATCTTGGGCGACAACGAGATCACCGAGATGATGCGTATGAACAAGTCGAAGGACTTCGACCTGGGCCGTGAGTACGACTATGTGCCCGAGCTCATGAAGATAGTCGAGATAGAAGACCCCGTGGAGAAGGAGAAGCGCATCGATGCCTACAAGTGGGTATGGCTCGATGAGCACACCTTCGGCGATGCCTTCTGCATCGAGACGGTCTTTGCCTATCTGTGCAAGCTGGAGATGCTCGACCGCTGGGATCGCCTCGATCCCGTCCTGGGCAAGAAGACCTTCACGGAGATCATCGAAAACCTGCGCAGCGAGGCCAAGGTGCCCGAAGAGTTCAAGACGGCAGACACCTACAGCAAGCAGACTGGTAGCTACCAAAAATAAACGATAAAAACAAAAACGAAATACAAATATGACAAAAGGAACTGTTAGTGGCGTCGTTTCCAACATGGTCACGCTCCGTGTAGACGGACCCGTGCTCCAGGGAGAGATTTGCTACATTACAACGGGCGGTGACAGGCTGATGGCTGAGGTCATCAAGGTCATTGGTCAGGACGTATACGTTCAGGTGTTCGAGAGCACTCGTGGCCTGAAGGTCGGCGCTTTGGCTGAGTTTACCGGTCACATGCTGGAGATCCAGCTCGGCCCCGGTATGTTGAGTAAGAACTATGATGGTCTGCAGAACGACCTCGACAAGATGGAGGGTGTCTTCCTGAAGCGTGGTCAGTACACCGATCCTCTCGACAGCGACCGTGAGTGGGACTTCGAGCCCATCGTGAAGGTTGGCGACAAGGTGCAGGAGAGCGACTGGCTCGGCAAGGTGGAGGAGAACCATCAGCCTCTGAAGATCATGGCTCCCTTCCAGCTCAAGGGTGTGGCTACCGTCAGGAGCATCGTGCCTGCCGGTAAGTACAAGATCCACGACGTGATTGCTGTACTCGAGGACGAGCAGGGCAACGAGGTGAAGGTCGACATGGTTCAGCACTGGCCTGTGAAGTTTGCCATGCAGAACTACAAGGAGAAGCCCCGTCCATTCAAGTTGCTCGAGACCGGTGTACGTACCATCGATACCTTCAACCCCATCGTAGAGGGTGGTACCGGTTTTATCCCTGGTCCCTTCGGTACCGGTAAGACCGTACTTCAGCATGCCATCTCAAAGCAGGCCGAGGCCGACATCGTGATCATCGCTGCCTGCGGTGAGCGTGCCAACGAGGTTGTGGAGATCTTCACCGAGTTCCCCGAACTGGTTGACCCCCACACTGGCCGTAAGCTGATGGAGCGTACCATCATCATCGCCAATACCTCCAACATGCCCGTAGCAGCCCGTGAGGCATCTGTATACACCGCCATGACCATGGCTGAGTACTATCGCTCCATGGGTCTGCGCGTACTGCTCATGGCCGACTCCACCTCTCGTTGGGCACAGGCTCTGCGTGAGATGTCCAACCGTATGGAGGAGCTCCCTGGTCCCGATGCATTCCCCATGGACCTCGGTGCCTTGATCTCCAACTTCTACGGCCGTGCCGGATATGTATACCTGCGCAATGGCGAGGTGGGTTCCGTGACCTTCCTCGGTACCGTATCACCCGCCGGTGGTAACCTTAAGGAGCCCGTCACCGAAAACACCAAGAAGGTGGCTCGCTGCTTCTACGGTCTGGAGCAGGACCGTGCCGACAAGAAGCGTTATCCCGCTGTCAACCCCATCGACTCTTACTCCAAGTACCTCGAGTATCCTGAGTTCGCCGAGTACATCAAGGGCCACATCAACGAGGAGTGGATCCCCAAGGTCATGAAGCTCAAGACCCGCATGCAGCGTGGTAAGGAGATCGCTGAGCAGATCAACATCTTGGGCGACGACGGTGTACCCGTAGAGTACCACATCACCTTCTGGAAGTCTGAGATCATCGACTTTGTCATCCTCCAGCAGGATGCCTTCGATGAGGTGGATGCCGTGACTCCCCTGGAGCGTCAGGAGGAGATCCTCAATCTGGTCACCGCCATCTGCGAGGACGAGACCCACGACTTCGACAACTTCCAGCAAGTAGTGGACTACTACAAGAAGATGATCAACCTCTGCAAGCAGATGAACTACTCTGTCTACAAGAGCGAGCAGTACTGCGAGTTCAAGAAGCAGGTGGAAGACATGATCCAGAACGGTTAAGTACATTATTTATTATTATGAGTACAGCATTTCAAAAAGTATATACACAGATCAGTCAGATCACCAAGGCCACTTGCTCTCTGAAGGCAAAGGGTGTAGGTTATGACGAACTGGCCACCATCAACGGTAAGTTGGCACAGGTGGTAAAGATTATGGGTGATGATGTCACCCTGCAGGTGTTCGAGGGTACCGGTGGTATCCCTACCAATGCCGAGGTCGTATTCTTGGGTAAGTCTCCCTCTCTGAAGGTGAGTGAGCAGCTTGCCGGCCGTTTCTTCAATGCTTATGGTCAGCCCATCGACGGCGGTCCAGAGATTGAGGGCAAGGAGGTGGAGATCGGTGGTCCTTCTGTGAACCCCGTTCGCCGTAAGCAGCCCAGCGAACACATCGCTACCGGTATCGCCGGTATCGACCTCAACAATACCCTGGTGTCTGGCCAGAAGATCCCCTTCTTCGCCGACCCCGACCAGCCCTTCAATGAGGTGATGGCTATGGTGGCCATGCGTGCCAAGGCCGACAAGATCATCCTCGGCGGTATGGGTATGACCAACGATGACTACTATTTCTTCCGCAACACCTTCTCCAACGCTGGTGCACTGGACCGTATCATCTCCTTTATCAACACCACTGAGGACCCCGCCGTAGAGCGTCTGCTCATCCCCGACATGGCGCTGGCAGCAGCCGAGTACTTCGCTGTGGAGAAGCATGAGACCGTACTGGTGCTCTTGACCGATATGACCTCTTATGCCGACTCTCTGAGTATCGTAAGCAACCGTATGGACCAGATTCCCTCGAAGGACTCTATGCCCGGTTCACTCTACTCCGACCTGGCTAAGATCTACGAGAAGGCCGTGCAGTTCCCCGAGAGCGTAGGTGGCGGTTCGATCACCATCATCGCCGTGACCACCCTTTCTGGTGGCGACATCACCCACGCCGTACCCGACAACACCGGTTACATCACCGAGGGTCAGCTCTACCTGCGTCGCGACTCCGATGTAGGTAAGGTGGTCATCGACCCCTTCCGTTCACTGTCACGTCTGAAGCAGCTCGTGGCTGGTAAGAAGACTCGTAAGGACCACTCACAGGTCATGAATGCCGCCATCCGTCTCTACGCCGATGCTGCCAATGCCAAGACCAAGCTGGAGAACGGTTTCGACCTTACCGACTACGACAACCGTTGCCTCGACTTCGCCAAGGACTATGCAAGCAAGTTGCTGGCCATCGACGTCAACCTCAACACCGAGGAGATGCTCGATGTGACCTGGGAGCTCTTCCGCAAGTACTTCAAGCTTGAGGAGGTCAACATCAAGAAGGAGTTTACGGATATCTATTGGAAGTAAAGACCCCCTCCCGTCCCCCTTCAGGGGGAGGTGGTTACATATAGAGTCTGTGTGAACAAATTTATTAATTATATAGTAGAAAACCCTCCCACAAGACATTCTACTCTCCTCCTAAAGGGGGAGCGGGGAGGGGGTCTAATATGGCAATAAAGTTTCAATATAACAAGACATCGCTCCAGCAGATCGAGAAGAACCTCAAGATGCGTCAGCGTACCTTGCCCATCATCAAGAGCAAGGAGACGGCACTGCGCCTCGAGGTGAAGAAATGCAAGGAAGACGACGTGGCGCTGCAGAAGAAACTGGAAAGTCAGATCGGAGGCTATGAGTCGATGTATGCCCTGTGGGGTGAGTTCGACCCCAGCCTGGTGGCCTTGAAGGACGTGGAGATGTCTGTCAAGAAGATCGCGGGCGTTCGCGTCCCCATACTCGACAACATACGTCTGGAGGTGAAGCCCTTCGGCCTTTTCAGTTCTCCCAAGTGGTACTTCGACGGCATCAACCTCTTGCAAGGCCTTGCCAAGACGGCTGTGGAGCGTGAATTCGTACTGGCCAAACTCCAGTTGCTGGAGCACGCTCGTAAGAAGACCACTCAGAAGGTCAACCTCTTCGAGAAGGTGCAGATACCCGGCTATCAGGAGGCTGTGCGCAAGATCAAGCGATTCATGGAAGATGAGGAGAACCTCTCCAAGTCAAGCCAGAAGATCTTGAAGTCACTGCAGGAGAAACGTGCGAAAGCAGAATCAGGAAAGGAGGTAGCCGTATGATTGGAAAAATGACCAAATATACCTTCTTGGTATTCCACAAGGAGTATGACGACTTCCTGCAGCAGTTGAGAGAGCAAGGCGTGCTCCACGTCAAGGAGCGCGAGAGCGGCGAGGTCCAGGACCACAGTCAGTTGCAGAGCCTGCTCGCAGAGAAGACACAGCTCGACGAGCTGAAGAAGGATATGCTCAACACCCTGGGTAAGGCCACGGCCGAGACCACAGGAGAGACCACCGATATCGAGACGGTCAAGGCAGCTTATGCCCAGTACGGAGCGACCCGCAGTGCACTCATGCTCGAGCTCAACGGCTTGGAGCTGGAGCACACCCAGCTCCTCCCCTGGGGCAAGATAGACTGGAAGAGCATCGCTCAGATAGAGGAGGCAGGCTACGATGTGGCCTTCTACTCCACCACCTTCCTCACGGAAGACGAGCAGCGCACGTTCAACCTCATCGAGGTAGGTGAGTCGGGCAGTCGCCATCTCTTCCTCGCAGTCAATCCCAAGGACACTCAGGTCGACGTGATGGCAGAGAAGATATTCCTTCCCCGCAAGGATGTCGACGAAGTCTTCCAGGCCATCGAGGACCAGAAGGCCAAGATCAGGTCCCTCGACGAAGAGAAGAAGGCCTATGCCGTGACCCATCTGCAGGACGTGTGCCGAGTGCTTGCTCAGTTGCAAGACTCTATCAACCTGGAGCATGTGAAGCTCAACACCGGTGCTGAGGCCGACAGCTATGTCTGCCTGCTCGAAGGCTTCTGTCCCAGCGACAAGGCAGAGGAGCTCAACAAGATGCTCGACAAGCAAGGCGTGTGGTACAGCCATCATGAGGCCACCACAGAGGACAAGGCTCCCGTGAAGCTCATCAACAACAAGTTGGTGACGCTCTTCGAGGCCCTTACCCGTATGTATGGTATGCCCAGTGCAACCGATGTGGACCCCACGGCCATCCTCTCCATCTTCTTTACCCTCTTCTTCGCCATCTGTGTGGCCGATGCAGGCTATGGTGTCATCCTGACCCTGCTCTCCCTGGCCGATATCAAGATGGGAGGCAAGATAGGAAAGGTGCTCTTCGGTATCAACTTCAAGCTCGTCCTGGTGCTTGGTCTGGCCTGTATCCCCATCGGCCTGATCCTCGGCACCGCCTTCGGTATCCCCCTGCATGAGCAGAGCTGGGTGCCCGAAGGACTGAAGCGCTGCATGCTCGTGGGTACCTTCCCCGGTACCACCTACGACATACAGATGGTTGCTTCTCTGCTCATCGGTATCGTCCACATCTCGCTGGCTATGACCGTCAATGCCATCAATGTCACCATGCAGCGTGGCTTCAAGGAGTGTCTTGGCACGTGGGGCTGGTGGCTGGCTGTGGTTGGTTCGGCTACGATAGGCGCACTCACCTATTGTGAGGTCATCCCTCAGGATATGATGATGCCCGTCATCTATGGTGTGCTCGGTGTGTCTGCAGTGGGTATCTACCTGCTCAACAACATCCATCGCAATCCCGTCATCAACATCCTGGCAGGTCTCTACGATACTTACAACATGGCCTCAGGCCTTATGGGAGATATCCTCTCCTACATCCGTCTCTATGCCCTTGGCTTGGCAGGCGGTATGCTGGGCAAAACCTTCAACGACCTGGCCTACATGCTCGTGGGCAACGACCTGAGCAGTGCCGGAGTACTCATCATCGGCTTTGTCCTCATCATCCTTATCGGCCATGTACTCAACATCGCCATGAGCTGCCTCTCGGCCTTCGTACACCCCTTGCGTCTGTCGTTTGTGGAGTACTTCAAGAATGCCGGTTATGAGGGTAAGGGTATCGAGTACCGCCCCTTTGAGAAGACTGTCGAAAGTTCAATGAGTAATTAACCCGGTTTCTCGAATAATTGGATCATCGATTTCTCGAATAGTCGAAACTTCGTAATATCCGAATCATAGGAAAAAACAAAAAAACAATAATAACTAAAAAAACAAAAACATTATGGATTCAACAATTTTAGGTTATGTGGGCCTCGGCTTGATGTTGGCCCTTGCTGGTATTGGCAGCTGTTATGGTACCACTATCGCTGGTAGCGCAGCTGAGGCTGCCCTCAAGAAGGATGGCTCAAAGGCTTCTGGCTACATGATTCTCTCAGCTCTCCCCGCTACCCAGGGTCTTTACGGTTTCCTCTGCTTCCTGCTTCACAATGGCAAGGTAGCTGAGAACCCCATGCTCTGGTTCGGTGTAGGCTGCGGTGTAGGCCTCGTATGCTTCTTCTCAGCTATCCGTCAGGGTAAGATCTGTGCTGCTGGTATCCAGGGTATGGCTCAGGGCCACGACGTACAGACCAACACCATGATCTACGCCGCTCTCCCCGAGTTCTACGCTATTCTTGCACTGGTAGCCACCTTCTTGGTGTAAGAGACCGCGCAAAGCTGGCTCAGAATAGCGCAACTGAGACACTCTGTGACGCCAAGTCCTCATCCCCTGTGAGGACTCCGTCACCCATCATAAAGAGCAGGATGCTTCGGCATCCCGCTCTTTTTCGTTTCCGTACAATCCATATTTCATAATTTGTAATTGTGAAGCCTCGCCTCGCCCCTCGATTTTTCCAAAATGTCGCATGTCGCATGTCGCATGTCGCAAGTGGGGTCCGTTTTTTGCTCCTAAAATGTTAAATCGGGGGTTTCGATTTGCTTTTCTGCATATTAATGTCTATATTTGCATTTTTAATATATATAAGGTATAGACAAAGATTGACAAGATGAATAAACTTACTCTTTTTCTGGCACTTATGCTCGGTGCATGCCATACCGTGAAGGTACAGGCCCAAGAGGCTGGTGAGCCACAGCGACAAGACGTATTGCTCCATGTCCTGCCTCAGGATACGGCCGGCATGCAGGTTTTCCTGTATGAGATGGGCGACGATGACTCAAGTGCTCCTATGCAGGCTGTCGATGGTACTACACTCAAGCAGTCATTGGGTGTGCCCGCACATGGTATGTACAACTTCGTATATGTCAGCATGGAGGCTCAGGCTCAGTATGCCACCCCCCTCTTCTTTGACGGCACGGTACCAGCCGAGCTCAGCCTTCAGATGCAGGATGGTTGCCCCAGACTTACGGCGACCACTTCCAGCAAGAAGAAGGCCGACAAAGAGCGTGTAGCACATGTCAACAAGCAGCTCGATGCCATCTTTGCCTTCAACCAGGTCTACTTCAAGCAGAGCCGTGAAGTATGGACCAAGGCTCAGCAGATGGGTGCCGACGATCTGCGTGGCATGATACGCGCCTACGACGAGGCACAGCAGACCATCAGCACGGATGCGGAGATAGGCGAGGGACTGAAGAAGTATGTGGATGTGTGGACCTACCTGCTAAAGCAGGAACTGGTGACCGTGTACAACCGCTACCACACCGACGCTCCTCTCTCGGCAACGGAGATGATAGGCATTTCGGCCCCACAGAAGCTCGACACGCCCCTGGCACTGCTCCACAACGGAGCGCTCAACACCGCCGCGCGAGATCTCCCCAAAGGCACGCTACAGGACCGACTGGCCTACATCAGCGAGCAGTACAAGAGCACGGAGATGAAGACCGGCATACAGCGCATCGTGGTGGATGCGTATATACGCGCCTATAAGTTCGACAAAGGCTACCAGGAGGGCCTGACCCTGCTCGAGGAGGCCACGAAGAAGTATGGGCTCGACGGACAGTTTGTGGAGAAGTTCAAGGAGCGCATAGCGGCTGTGCCCGGCGCAGCCTTCCCCGATGTGGCACTCATCGACAGCGACGGTCAGAAGGTGAGCCTCGACAAGTTCAAGGGCAAGTATGTGTACATCGACCTCTGGGCCTCATGGTGCGTGCCCTGCATCAAGGAGGTGCCCTACCTGCAGGAGTTGGAGAAGGCACTTGAGAACCCCAATGTGGTGTTTGTGAGCATCTCCACCGACTCCACAGAGAAACCCTGGCGCGACCGCATGAAACAGCACAACATGCACGGCAACCAGTGGCTCAACACCGATGGCAAACTGTGCGACAAGCTCAATGTGAGTGGCATACCTCACTTCCTCATCTACGACAAGGAGGGCCACCTGCTCACCTACAACGCACCACGCCCCTCTACCGGCAGTGCCCTGAAGAAGATTCTCGAGGACCTGAAGTAAGGACGGAGGGCGAAGGACAAAGCGCTACGCTAACGAAGACGAAAGACGAAGCGCTTTGCTAACGAAAACGAATGAAGAAAACGAAGACGAAAATATTTATTTTATTTATTAACAAAAAAATCAGTTTATGAAGAAATTCTACACAAGACTCATGGTGGCACTCGTAGCCATCGTTCTGGCCGTCCCTGCCAAGGCAGCAGTAGACGGTGTGGCCAGCCTCTTCGGTACCTACAAGATGACGGCCAACGTAGAGATCATTGATGCAGCCTACAAGGACCAGCTCCCCAGCGAGTGCGAGGTGACCATCATGAAGGATCCCTTCGGTATCTATGCTTGCGAGCTCGATGGTCTCTTCGGCATCGCCGACAGCTATCAGCAGGTGAGCAAGTTGGTTACCCAGGAAGATGGCACACAGGTGTTGCGCATCGTCAACCCCAATGGCGGAAACTGGGATGCATGGGGTACCTTCGACGGTTGGATGGCCGACGCAGAGGGTAACAATCCTTTCGGCGCTACAGGCTACGGTCCCATCTTCTACGCGCTCAATGAGGATGGAAGTGTCATCAGCGTGCCCGACTTCACATTTGTGAAGATGACCGCCGACTTCTCCGGTGTGGCTGGCATCATTGCCAAGTACACCAATGTCAAGTTCACCTTGATTGCCAAGGAGGAAATCGCCGTGGCTGACATCAGCGGCGACTACCACTTCACCCCCAGTCAAGACTGGGACTACGAGGGCAAGGGTGCCGACTTCCCCAAGGAGTTTGACATGAACCTGGCCAACAAGGGCGACAACAAGCTCTACAATGTGACACTGGCTTGGCCCAACCTCGGTCAGTTGCAGCTCGAGGGTAAGTTCGACGGCAGTTCTCTGACTCTCCCCATCGACAATGCCAAGTTGGGTCAGTACAGCGTGTTCGACACCTACCAGAATGCACAGAGCAACATCACCTTCAACCTCGTGGGCGACAACCTCAACCTCACCAGCGGTATCCTCTTCACAGAGAACGACAGCGTCTTCGTTTACTGGGTAGGTGACGGTCTGGCCAAGAAGGCAGGTGTAGAGAAGGAAGCTCCCACCTATGCCGGCACCTATAAGGCCAAGGCAACCGTAGCTTACAAGGCAGATGGCACACCCGACACTCCTGTTGAGGGCGACATCGTGATTGAGTACGACGAAATGTATGGCATGTACCTCGTCACCACCTTCCTCGGCTACGACACCTACACCATGAATCAGGGTGGCATCGAGTTCCGTCCCGATGCAGAGGATCCCAGCAAGGGTGTCATCGTGACAGAGTCGATGTACCAGTATCTCAGCATCAACTACATGAGCGATGACTTCAAGCAGATTCAGTACCTCGTGTTGCGCGATGTCAACGGTGCACTGGGTGAGATCCCCGTTACCTTCGACGCTGACGGCAACATGACCATCAAGGACTGCAGTATCTTCACCAGCTGGTCGGGCAAGGACGAGGCTGATGCCTTCGTGACCTACTACAGCCCCATCGTGGCAAGCGTTGCCGGTGCTGATGCTGATGCTGTTGAGACCGTCAAGGCCAACGAAAGCGACTCTACCACAGAGTACTACACCATCAGCGGTGTGAAGACCTCTGCCAACCAGAAGGGCATCGTCCTGATGAAGAAGGGTGGCAAGGTTGTCAAGGTTCTGAAGTAAGATAAAAAAGGCAAATAAATGAAAAAGAGGAGTTCTTCGCAGGATGGGGCACGGACCCTTGCTTCTGCCGGAGAACTCCTTTCACTCCTCTAAATCGTAAGAAATGAGAATAAGTAAGACACTGGTTCTGGCAGGCGCCATGCTCTGTGTAGCATCTGTAGGAGTCCATGCCCAAGGCACTCGCACAGCCACCCAGCAGGTGCGTACCGACAGCATCACGCTCGAAGGTACCATCATCGATGTGGAGATGAACGACATACTGCCCGGAGCAAGTATATCAGCCTGGAAAGGTGGCAAGATCATAGCCGGCACCACGAGCGATGCCGACGGTCATTTCCGCCTCGCCCTGACCGACAAGAAGTGTGAGGTGAGAGTGAGCTGTATGGGCTTTGAGCAAGTCAACATCGACCCATCCAAGGGTAGCCAGACGGGACTTGAGATCATGCTCAAGACGAAGGCCACGAAGATGAACGATGTCGTGGTGACGGGTTTCTTCAACAAGAACAAAGTGTCGTTTACGGGTTCTGTCACACAACTTTCGGGCGACGACCTCAAGCAGGTGACAGGCGTCAACATCATCACAGCTATCGCATCTCTCACCCCGGGCCTGGAGATACAGATAGACAACGCACAGGGCTCCAACCCCAACCATGTGCCCGAACTCATCATGCGCGGTATGTCATCGTTTAGCAACGAGGGACAGAGCGTCAACCAACCCACCATCATACTCGATGGTACGGAGATATCTATGCAGGAACTCTACGACCTAGACATGAACGAGGTGGAGAGCATCAATGTGCTGAAGGATGCGTCGGCCACTGCCCTGTATGGATCGAAGGCATCCAACGGTGTGATCGTCATCACACGCAAACCTATCAAGAACAGCACCCTGCACCTGACCTACAACTTCACGGGCAATGTGCAGATACCACAACTCGGCGACTACCATCTGCTCACCCCGATGCAGAAACTGGAGTACGAACGACTGGCAGGACTATACAACGCCAACGGTGCCATCAGCGCACAGACGGGACTGCCCCTGCAGTATCAGTACGACGAACTCTACAACCAGCGCTACAAGACCATCATGGCCGGGCAGAACAGTGACTGGCTGGCGCAACCCTCGCGCTCATCATTCAGCCACGACCACTCCCTGCGCGTCTATGGAGGTGCCTCCAACCTGCGCTACGAACTGACAGGTCGATTTGCCAATACACACGGCGTGATGAAGGATGACCTCCGCCGACGCTACAACCTCGGATTCAAACTCGACTACTATATCAAGAACGCCTTGCAGATCTCCAACCGTACCACCTACGGCGAGGTCTCTACCAAGGATACGCCCTACGGCAGTTTCTCACTCTATGCACAGATGAATCCCTACGACGCGATGTACAACGCCGACGGTACGGTCAACAACAATCTAGCATGGGACCTCAACAACCCGCTCCACGATGCCACACTGGGCAGTTTCTCCAAGGCTGGCACCAAGTCGCTCTCCAACAGCACGGACGTGCGCTGGGACATCAGCCGTATGTTCCGTCTCACGGGTCACTTCAACGTGACGAGCACCTCCGGATGGAACGATGCCTTCACCTCGCCCAACGCACGACGCTACAAGAACGAGACCGACCTCTCGAAGCGTGGATCACTGCAGAAGGGCACCAACCGCAGTAACAGTTACAATGGCAACATCGTGGGCACCTTCAACAAGCTCTTCAAGGATGAGTCACTCATCAGTGCCTCGGCCGGATGGGAGATCAACTACTCCGACTCGCGTAGCGAATACATGCAGGCTATAGGTTTCTACAACGATGCCATGAGTTTCGTAGGCAACGCCGCCGGCTATCCCACCAACGCCACGCCCTCGGGTACGCAGGGCAAGTCGGCCGATGTGGGTGCCTTCCTCTCGGCCAACTACTCCTTCCGCAACCGCTACTTCGTGGACGGCACATGGCGACTCACGGGATCGTCACAGTTTGGTGAGAACAACCGCTGGGGTAACTTCTGGTCGGCCGGTGCAGGATGGAACATCATGAACGAGGGATTCATGGAGGATGTGCGAAAGATGTTTGATGTGTTCAAGCTCCGCGCCTCCGTGGGCTACACCGGTAAGGTGAGCTTCTCGCCCTTCCAGGCCATGACGATGTACAAATACTCCAACCAGTACGAATACAAGAACGGCATCGGTGCCATACCTCTCACCATAGGCAATGTGAACCTGGCATGGGAGCGCACCATGAACTACAACCTGGGTATCGACTTCTCTATGTTCGACCGCCGACTCAACATCGTGCTCGATGCCTACATACGCAACACCACCGACCTGCTGCTCGACAAGGCCATGGCCCCCTCGACGGGCGTCACGTCCGCCATGGGCAACCTGGGCGAACTGCAGAACAAGGGCATCGAGTTCCAGCTGGACG
>JAZLII010000140.1:0-7057 GCA_045617275.1 Bacteroidaceae bacterium | reverse complement strand
CAGACAGCAGACGGCCGTCCACATCCCTATAAGGAATGAGCAAGGAAGGGGCATCATAGTAGGGACGTCCATGGCGCCAGCAAGGAGTGGGATGGCTGATGCTGCTTATGCCCAACCACTCGACAACGTCTTTGCTGTAGTGGCGTTGAGCGAAGAGGAAGTCTTGGGCCTCGGCATTGAGTACGGGGTACTTCACCAGCGAAGCAAGCCACTCTGTATCCAGCTTGTACTCTTGCCCGGGCTGCTTCCTAGCCGGCTGCCACTCGGTGAGGATCACACTATGCTCGTCGGCCAACCACTTGCATGCCTCCACGAAGTTTCCCCTACCCGAGCTGCCGGATGGAAGCAGATGCATGGCAAGGTCTATGGGGCCGCCACGGGCTCCGCATACATAGCAGCGGAAGGAGTTTCTGGAGACATTGTAGGTGAGTGATGGGTGTGAGTCATCGTGGAAGGGACAAAGGCTCTTGTGTCGTGACACCTTCAGCCCCAGTCGCTCAGCGACCCCCTCGATGGGGAGGTCGCGAAGCTTTTGGATGTCGAGTCTTTCCATGTGAAAGGGATTTGAGAGTGTTTCTTGCGGAATTCGTTTTTGGGGTAGAAATATATTTACCCATTTCTCCAGGTCCTTGCACGAAAGGCAAGGCATGCCAGTCAGGGAGAGCAAGGCCGGTCCCAGAGGCTGATGGGGTCTTGCGCCTCTACATGAGTGTCGGAGATGGTGAGCACGGCAGACTCCTTGCGAGCCTCGGCTTTCTCCAGTCGGTCGAAGAGCCGCTCGTACACCTTGCTACCCTTCTTGAGCGAACCAGGTATGAGACGTTCGCCCATGCAGATGGAGAGATGCTTGCGTGAGGAGATGTGTGAGCCGCCAGCCTGGAAGCGATGAGCCTTCTGCACCATGGCGCTGGTCTTATGGTCCGGGATGATGACTATCTGTCGGGCATTGCTCCCACACTTGCCCAGTCTCACCTGGTACCGACCCGCCTCGAGCATCGTGAGGGTGTCTTCTACGGTGGATGTGGTCTTGCGACCGTTGATGTACAGTTCGCCCATGGTGTAGAGGCGATTGGTGATAGTGCGGTTTATCAGTAGTCTCATAGGTTAGTAGTTTTTGACGTATACTTCCTCGGAGGGATTGGGCTGATGGATGAGACGTGCTTTCTTCCACTTGCTCAGGAACACACGTGCCGGAGAAAGGCCCAGCCTGGTGGTGACCTCGGTGAGCTGATCGCGGCTGAACTGCTCTGGCATCTGGTCGAAGAGTGTCACCTTGTTGTCGCTATTGTCGTCGTCATCATGCTTGTGAATCTCGTCGTACTGCTTGCCCCACTGGCAGAGGAGGCCGTCGAGGATATACTGAGCCATGAAGCGATAGAAGCGTATGCACTTCGGGCGGCACTCTTCCGTCTCACCCCACAGGTGATAGAGCAACGTCGTCATGCGCCAGGCAGAGACTGAGGAGCGCTTGTAGAAGCAATTGTGTGCACGACTGCCATTCTTCACCACGAGCCTGCGCTGGGTCTTACACCAGTTCTTCACCGCCTCATTCATCCAGTCCATGTCCACCATGTGGGTGGCTTGCAAGAGATCGTCCTCGGTATAGGTCTCGTTCATGAGTTGCTTGACCGTGAGCTCCACCTGGCTTCGCTCCTCGGCTGTCTGCCTCCTGAAGATAGGTGCATCCTCGCCCAGCACGTCCTCGTCGATGCGCGTGAGCACCTTTCGGGTGCAGTTGCCACCCTCTACGGCACGTCGGTTCATATACTCCCTGAGTGCATTGTCGGTACCGCAGAAGAGGCTGCAGTAGATGATGTCTACATCAGCATTGTAGGAGGCATCGCTCAAGGTATCGCTACCATACTCGGCCCCCAGGTCGTAGGCCAGTCGGTCCATGGTGTTGAGGTCGGCAAAGGCGCGCTTGTTGCTCTCGGTCATGGTGGCCAGCTCTTCGTTGAAGAAGAAGAACGATAGCGGCTCGCCATACTTTCGGATGAACATGTCGGCACGCTTCACGAGCTTGGCCTTGGTGATGGTCTGCAGGTTGCGTGTGCAGGTGATGGGCTCTTCGGGCAACTGCTTATTCTTGGCAGCCGTCTTCTTGAGATCGGCATAGGCCTGCTCGATGCGCTTCTGCTCCAGGTCCTTGGTCTTGAGCGACCGCATGATCTGCTTCACGATAGGGCGGGTGAAAGACTTGCCCGAGCCAGGCTCACCCAGCACGAGAAGCTGGATGAGAAGGGCATGCGGTTCGAGAGGATCGTAGACATACATGGCACGCAAGCGAGTGGCGAGCGCACAGTAGCAGTCTATGGCGGTGAGTATGGCGGGCACCTTGAACGAGGAAGGTGCAGTATCCCAAAACACCCTTACTGCGGGTGGAAGGTCGCTCGCCGTGAGTGCGGGCAGGCCTTTTGTCTTCTGCTTGCTACTGGTCATAGGCATTTAGGCAAAGACCTCAAAGGCAGTAAGTATTTCGGAGTAGACCTTGTAGGCCAGATCGTGCCGGTCGGTCACGCTATCGATGTCGATAGCCTTAAGATGGATCTTGTACTTGCCATTGCGCATGTGCACGAGCGAACAGTAGTTGCCATCGAAGAGCTTCAGATTGCGCTTATAGCTTGTCTTGGGTACTGCCTCTTCGAAGAGAAATCCGTCGAGCGTCTTGGTGATGACGCCATTGAGGCATCGATTGTACTTGATCTCTGAGTCTGGCTGCAAGGAGCAGGAGAGAGTGGTCTGGTAGAAGGTTTTCTTTTGCATAGTTAATAAGGTTTGAGTGATGATGTAGGGTTCAGGCATCGAGCAAGTCGCAGTAGCAGGCGAAGAGGGCCTGCATCCAGGGATTCTCGAAGGGTCGGCGTATGCCATACTTGATGTAGGCAATGCATGCCAGGCAGAAGTCTTCACGATAGCTCTCCTTGAGCGGTTCGAGAGTACCGTAGAGGATGTTGATCTGCTCGCGTGTCTGCAGCAGCTTCACAAGCTGAGCATCAGGGGTGATTTTCTTTTTTTTCATTGGTTGTGATTTTAGTTGGTTATTTTTTTTAGAAGGTTGTGGAGTGGAGTGAGGCTGTCCGGATCAGCACCCACTCCGTGTCCTGTGTCACGGTCAGGCCGAACGGCGGAACAGCAGGCAGAAGAGCGACTTAAGGGAAGAAGCCACCGAAGCAGGTCTCTGCTCCATGGAAGCTATGGATGACTTCTGTCCCTCAGGCCCTCCGTCATTGGTGTCCTCGGGCAGACCGAAGAGGTAGTCTCTGTCCACCAGATCGTAGTGCGCCTCGGTAAAGGCACGGATGAAGAAGTCGGCGGACATCCATTTCACTTCGGAGAGATGGCGCTCCAGGAGAGCCTTGTACTTGAAGCGGCACTTCTGCATCACCGTCCTGTCGTAGCGGTCGGTACCGGTGGCGATGAGCATGTAGTAGTGACCATCCAGTGGGGAGTCGAAGGCCATCACGATGTGGAGATGGGCAGGGCGCTCCTTCACCAGCTGGCGGGCAGCCTTCTTGTCGTCGGTGCGGAAGAGCAGCAAGCCATTCCAGTCGTATCTGGGAGACTCAGGATAGTAGCGCTCCTGAAGATAAAACACGGGCTGGTTGCCCATGAGGGGGATGAGCTGATCTTGCGGTAGCTCCTCGATGCCGCAGAGGTGGTCCTCCAGGCGTATCACACGGGGACACTCCAGCGTCTTGTCGAAGTTGTACTCCGTGCACATGAAGCTGCTCGCCTTGTAGGCAGGCTTCACCAGGAAGCTCTTGCCGGTGCGACGAAGGGTGGATGACTGGGTGGATGCACTCTCGATAAAATTATTTGCTTTCATTTTCTTTTGATTTTGAAGTTATTGTTACTAAATTTGCTCCGTCAGAAGTCCTTGCCTTGGCGCCTTGCGACTCGACCTCATCAGGAATCTGGTGCAAAGGTACGGAGGATTGTTCGTGTAAACGGAGCATCTCGGTTTAACGCTGATATTTCTGCAAGACCTTGCGTACGCGCTTGCATGGTTCACCCTCCAGAAGGTATCTGCTCATACCGATGTAGTACTTCGTGCGCTGGGTAGTACCCTCGAGGGTGCAATGCAGATCGGAGAGCGTATGATCGTGTGAATACACGCTACGCTCGCGCATGAAGCCGACTAAGGCAGTGACCCGATACCAGTTGACACTGCCGCGCTGGCTAGCGTAGCGGTTGAAGAAGAAGAGCCCACCCAGTGTCTCATCGTGGAGTATCTCACTCCAGATGTCGCGTATGGATGAGCGATACTGAGAAGATGTGTAGTCGTCGATGCGGCTCACATAGTCAAGGATAGCCTGTATGCCCTTCTCGCGCAGGTCCTCAGCGGACTCCTGCTTAGGGGCGATGTACACTCGGCCTTCAGCGAGGGCCGTGAGGAGGTCGGAGTCAAGCCTCTTGGCTTGTACCAGATTGTAATTCTGTTGCTTCATGTTCGTTACTTTTTGGTTTGTCCCATCCAGCCTGCGAAAGGCCGTCTGGGGTTAACTTTTCAGTTTTCGAACAGGAAGCACCGGTGCTCATTCAGATGCCAGCTTATTTATGTAGCTACTGCTGGCAAGAGCCTGTCTGTGGATTTTCCACGATGCAAAGATATGAATATTTTCTTTAACACCAAAAATGCGTAACTAGCTATGACATAGCGTGTTACGCATGCGCGCGGTTAAGGTTATCTTATATATATATCTTTTACTATATTACTCTATTAAGATTTCTACATATACTAATTCTTAATCTTATTTACTATATTAATACTTATTAGAGTTATTATTTATATATTATATTGCGCATGCGTGCGTGAGCGACTGATTTATGAGCAGGTGTATTTTAATGTTTTTTAACATGCGCAACGCTGATATATATTGGTTATTTCGCCTTTTCCGGAGCAAACCCGTAACTGTAACCCGGTTTCACCACCGCATCCCCCCTTTGATTTGCCTTCAAGAGAAAGATAGACGTTTTTTCTTCTTAGAGGTAATAAGTATTATTATCTTATTTATTATGTACGTGTATACGCGCTCGCATGCACAAGGAGAATCGTTGTCGGTTACGGGTTACGGTTACGCATGTATCCCCACATGTGAGGGGCGTAACTGGAGAGAGGATTCCTTCACATTTTCCAAGCGTAACCGTAACCTGTAACTCACATCGAAATGCATTCCCGCATATAGCATGGCTGCCACTCACCTTCTTCTTAGAGGCTACGCTTCATGCTCCATCTTAGTGGTGCACAAATTGAGGGAAAAACCTATACGCTATTGGGGAAAAGCGAGGACATGAACTAAAAATTTCGTAACTTTGCAGTATCAAAATTCCAAGGTGCTGCAAAATTCGCAAACGTCACCATTATGGCTCCTTCCGCGACACGCGCATGACAACGGCCGATCATGCGCATGACAACGACGAGTCATTAGCGTGACAAACGGTGGCCACCGTGAGGGCCTCACCCCCGCCTCCCCCCCAAGGGGAGGAGCCACAAAGCAAAGTGAGGTCTAGAGCACAGAGAGAATAAAACTAAACCCTAACCACCCGGTCTATCCCGTCCATCCCCCTCCCTCGGAAAGATCGGTTCGCAGAAGCAAAATCCTTTACAAAAGGCACTTCGTGCGAAGAATCATCCCCCCCAAAAATTGGTGGATCGCTACAGCAAGCTTTCGCTTCATGCAAGGTAGCCTCCCTCATAGAGTCGAGGAAGTCACTCTGCATAGCTACGCTTCAAGCATGGTAGCTTCCCTCCTAAAGGGGGGACGGGAGGGGGGTCCTTATGATCAACTACAGTGTATCACCCCAAGTCAATCCTCAGAACCCTGAGGCTGCTCCTAAGTTCTACGCCAAGGCGCAGTATGTGAACAATCTCGACATCAATGCCTTTGCACGTCACATCGCGATGCACGGCACCGTCTACTCCCGCGCCGATGTCGCAGCCATCCTGACCCTCGCCGTGGACTGTATCCGTGAGCAGATGCTCGAGGGCAATAAGGTCAGCCTCGGAGAGCTCGGCTCGTTCAGCGTCAGCCTTCAGAGCAACGGCGCCAAGACCGCCGAGGAGTTCGTGCCCGGCAAGATCTACGGCGTGAAGGTCAACTGGACCCCCGGCACCGAGTTCAAGGACCTCATCGAGGATGCCAAGTTCACCAAGGTTCCCAGCCGTATCGCCCAGCGTGCCATCCTCGCTGCTGAGACCAAGGGCAACCAGACCGTGGATCTCCAGGCCATCAAGGACGCTGAGAAGGAGAAGCGCGCATAAGCACGCTGTCGAGCGTTGAACGTTGAACGTTGAGCGAAAGACACCACCTGCCCATAGGGGAGCACTCCTCTGAGGGTGGCTGGGATGTCTTTGAAACATCCCCTAACCATCCGAGATAGCCCCCATCAGTAACGGAGCTCCTCTCTACATTTTGCCCGTCGGCAAAAGTTGTCAGAGGTGGGGGTAAGGCCTTATGAAACCACAGATCATACTCGCCATTCTGCTTGTGGCCTTTGGTGTCGTACTCGTCACCACAGCATTCTTCGTGCCGCCACCCGGTGTCATTGACCCCACGGTACTGACAGCCTTCGGTGAGATACTCACCTTCGCCGGATCGCTCATAGGCATCGACTATCACTACAGGTCCAAGGAAGCCCCCCCGGAACAGCGAGGAGGAATGTGGAGCGACGAGAACTAAACGGAAATCTTGGTACGCATAAAAAAGATGGCCCCGGAGCAATGCGCTTCGGGGCTATTTCGTACCAAATGTGGAATATGAACCCAATGATAGTCTGCACCTTGCCATCGTTTATATCATCAATTCACTTTTTCCTTAAATAATATGGATGACGTCTTGGCTGTTTCAAAGTATTTTCCTAACTTTGCACTTAGAGAAAATCTCAATATTAATTAAATATCTATATCACTATGAAACGAATCAAACTTATTTCACTTCTTCTGCTACTCGCATTTGTGATGCCTATGAATGTATGGGCGTATACAAGGTTCTTTGGCGTGAACATCTATGAGACAGGTCCTATCGATGCAGGTGCCATCAAGTCGGGTACTGTGACA
>JAZLII010000139.1:0-5487 GCA_045617275.1 Bacteroidaceae bacterium | reverse complement strand
GGGGGCTTATGGGCCCAGCGGCAAAGCGCTGGGAGGGGTGGGTAATAAGGGGGCTGGAGACCCGGCGGAAAAACGCCGGGAACGGTGGCTAATAGAGGAGGCTGGACGAGCGGCAAGGCGAGCCGAGGGGACTACAGAGGCTTGAGGTGCATGGCAAAGCCGCCACGGGAGATACAGGGGACCTCGAGGATATCGTCGCGGCGAACCGTGAGGCGGGAGGTGCGAAGATGGTCCATCTGGGCACCGTCGCCGATGAGGGTAAGCTCATAGGCTTGGTCCGGATCGAGGAAGTCCATGCGCACCTTGAAGGTGGTGGGCTGGCTCTTGCCTTCCAAGCCTGCCACGTACCAAGAGGAACCTTTGCGGCGAGCCATGACGACATGCTCGGCAGGATAGCCGTCGAGGAGGCGGGTCTCATCACAGGCCGTGGGGACATGCATCATGAACTGGCGGGGCACATCGGGCAGGTCGTAGAAGCCCGAGGGACGGTCGGCCCAGTGCTGTATGCCACTCTCGAAGATCACGGAGAGGGCGAGCTCGTGGGCATAGCTCGTGGTATGAGGGTGCTGGCTGTGGGTGAAGGCAACGGGGGTGTAGTCCATGGGGCCGACCACATTGCGCGTGAAGGGCAGCACACAGTTGACGTGGCAGCCATTCTCCGTCATGTAGCGACCATTGTTGTACTGCTCTGCTCCGTAGACGCCCTCGGTGGACATGAGGTGAGGATAGGTGCGCGTCCATCCACGGGGTATGGTGGCACCGTGGAAGTTGACCATGATGTGCGCCTCTGCCGCATCCTCGAGGATGTCGAGGAAATAGTTCATCATGTGCTGCTTGTCGCTCTCGAAGAAGTCCACCTTGACACCGACCACGCCGATGCTCTTCAGCCAGGCAAACTCCTTCATGCGACTCTCGTGGGTGAGCATACGGTCGCGAGGCGTACTCATGACGCCGGTGTGAGGACCGCCGCTGTTGTACCACATGAGAGGCTTCACGCCCTGAGAGAGCGCATAGCGGCAGGCATCCTCGATGGTGCCGCCACCACGCATCGTATCCCACTCCCAGTCGAAGAGCACGTAGGGCCAACCCATCCGGTGAGCCAGGTCGACGTACTGCTTACAGATCTGGAAGTCGCGCGTGCCATGATTGTAGGCCCAGTAGACCCATGCCGAGCCACCGGGCTTGATCCATGAGGTATCCTCCACCTTGCAAGGCTCCGAGCAATCCTCCACGAGGGTAGAGGCCGTCACGGTGGCCAGGTCGCCCACGATGACGACACGCCAAGGCGAGGTCCACTCACCCTTCCAGCGAGGATTGACCTCTCCTACCCTATTGCCTTCCCAAGGGAAGGGATAGCAGACCTTGAAGACACGGGCATCCTGGCTGTTGTTGAGGTGGGTATTGCAATACTGACGTCCGGGATTGGCCTCCGTGATGAACAGGAAGCGGTCGAAGTCCTGAAAAAGGCAAGGATAGCCCCAGTCGCCCTGCTGGGTGGGCTGCTCCTGATAGCGGTAGTCGTCCTCGTAGCTGGCGGTGAACTTCTGCAACCAGCAATGAGGCTTGTTGGGCAAATCAAAAGCCGTGGCCTCACCCGTAAACTCACGCTCCTTGCCATTGTCGGGCAGGAGGTAGCGGAAGGTCACGCCATCGTTCCATGCCCGCACCTCGACCGTCAGGGGCTGGCCCTCGGGATTGAGGTAAGTGGCCTGAAGGGCGGTACAGGCATTGTCGGCACGGGAGGTCTTGCCATGCAGGAGAGAATAGGTCTCGCGGATGACCTCCTTACGCCCCACCTTGCTGAGCGTGAGCGAGGTATAGTCCTCGTCGCTGGTGGTCAGACCCAGGCTGATGCGCATGAACAGCCTGCCCGAACCATCCTGCACATCCAGACAGGTCTGGCCAGCCTGCTGGGTAAGCATGGCAACGACTTGCTTGTTGGGACTCTTCAAAGATACGTCTTTGGCAGACAAATGGACGGAGACCAAAAGGGCGAATAGAACAATGGTGAGTTTTTTCATATGATAATAGTATTGATAGGCTGATGCAGATTATTCTTTTTTATTCTTGGGCTTCATGTCGAGACGATAGCTGGCAGAAAGGAGCACATAAGAGGGCTGCGTGTTGTACCAAGTCTCGGTACGTCCCTGGGCGTTGACAGACTGACGCACATTGGTGAGCTGCTGCAGGATGTCGTGGCCGGTGAGGCGGAGCACGAAGCACTTGTTCTTGAAGAAAGACTTGCTGACGGCCGCATTCCAGACGAGGTTGTTGTCGTTCATGGTCTTGTCCTCATATCCACGACGGCTGTGCATGGTGAGGTCCATACCGAAGTAGTATCCGTGGCGGAAATTGAGACGGCATGTGACACCATAGGAGAAGGACACGGTGTTGATGACCATGAAGCCCGGACGGTCGCTCATGGCATGGTTGTAGTCTGCCTCGGCATTGGTACTCACGGAATACTCCTCATAGCGATACTCCAGCGACATCCAGTCACCGACAGAGTAGTTGTGCACCTTGCTCAGGGGCAGATGGTCGAAGTCGGCCGCAGGATTGTCGCCCGAGAAGTCCACGCTGCGATTGTAGTTGGCACTGAGAGAGTTGTTGAACGTGAGACGCTTCTTGGGATCCAAGGGCGTATTGAAATAGGTGTTGACACTTGTGCCCCAATTGCCATCGACATTGCGCGGCTGATAGGTGTAGACACCAGTCTCACGATTGTAGATGGTGGCATTGCCAATAGCACTTCCGCGGTTGTAGTCCACACCGATATGCCAAGAAGACTGCTTCTCGGCCGAGTTGTGATTGTAGCTCAGGCCGGTGGAGAAGTTGTAGATGTTCTTCAGGTCGGGATTGCCCAAGGAGATGCTCAGCGGATTGCTATCATCGCGCACATCGAGCATCTGCGTGATGCCCGGAGCCGACTGATTGTAAGAAAACGACAGCTCCGCATCCTTGAAGTGGCCCGATGCATTGGCACTGAAGAGATTGATCTTTCGGCTCAAGTCCTGATAGTCATCCCCACGTGTGTCCTCGCTGTGCTCGTTGCGACGATTGAGAGCTGCGGAGAGGAAGTAGTAGCCCCACTTCTCATCTCCACCGTGGACGTTGAGGCGCAGATCGTGCGACTGATTGCGATTGATGGAGAAATAGCTGTTGGCCGCATCCACGCAGAGACGCAGAGAGTCACGCATGGAAGGCAACATGCCCAACTGATAGTCCGTACCAGCTCCCCAAGGTCTGTGCCCATCGGGAGTCGTCAGTTCGTCGAGACGGTAGAGATCGCGCTGCCCACGGCTGTAGCTATGCGCATAGCCATACTCCATGCCCACGGTGAAGATGTCCTTGTAGGAGATGAGCGAATGGCCCACATTCAGACTGAAATTGTTGCTCCGTTGGGGCGACTCGGTATAGCGGTTGCGGAAGTCCTGCGTGAAAGCAGCATCGCCCTGGTCAGACGACGCCTCTGGCCTAAGCTGCAGTCCACCCGTCTGGGTCTGCTGGCGAAGGTCGTAGTGCGAGAAGTCCTCCGAACTGGAGCGGGAGAAGTTGTCGCTGATGTTGAACGACACCTGCTCGCCATTCCACGGAGCCACGGTGAAGAACATGGCATGCACGCCGGGACTGAAGTGATGATTGGTGGACTTCGTGAGGTCCTCCGTATAGTTGGTCAATGCATCGCGCAGACGAGAGCTGAAGAGCGGGGCATACTGCTGGCTGAGCGACACACTCACGCGGGCACTGTCGAGCGAGGCACCCCGAGAGGCATCGAGAGGATCCTGAGAGAAAGTGGCACTCTCATTGCGACCACGGCTATTGCCTTTGGAATAGTTGACATTGCCACCCAGGCGGCCAAAGAACTCCTTCTTGCGAAACTCCACACCACCATTCCAATTGAGCGAACCAGACTTGCTGCTGTTGACACTACGGGCACGGCGCCACACATCGCCCCCTTCGAGGAAGGTCTGGCTGGAGGTCAACGACTCACCATCCACCTCGCTGCGCGAGCCCTCGAGGGAAGTGTTGAACTCCGTCTTCGTCACCTTGTCGTCTACATGGAAGTCCACGCCACCCGTCAGAGTCTTGATCTCGCTCGTCGGGGTGCTTATGTTGGCCCACGACGTCTCATTGCCAGGGCGGGAATTGTCGTTGGTGTTGTTGGCATTGGCAAAGACCGTGATACGGCTGTGGTCCGTATAGCGTATGGCGAAGAGACGGCCCATCCAGCGCTTATCCCAGCCATAGCCGGCCTCCACATTGCCCAGCCATCCCTGTGCATACTCACGCTTCAGACCTACGTCGAGCACCCACGGATCCTTCTTCTTCATGGCATCGTGGTGCTTGTCCAGATAGGCATACTTGCTCTCCTTCTGATAGGCCTTGATGTTTTGCACAGTGTAGGCGGGGAGATTCTCCAGCGCCACCTTGGCATCGCCATTGAAGAAGTCCTTGCCATTGACCAGGAGCTCGTCCATCTTATTGCCATTGATGTAGATCTCACCTCCCTTGCGTATCTCCACGCCAGGCAACTGACGTACGAGAGCATCGAGCATGGATCCCTCCGAGAGCTGGAAGGCATCGGCGTTGAAGACCACCGTGTCGCCCTTCATCACCATCTTGACCTTCGTGGCCGTGACGGTGAACTCATCCAGGTCGCGCTCCATGCCATAGCTGTTGGCCTTGTGGATGCGCACCTCGTCGAGATCCCACTCGCGTACCTTCTTATTATAGCGTCTGCGAGGTACCTCGAAGACATGGTCGAGAGGCTTGTAGCCACGCTTGGTGGTGCGCAGCAGGTACTGTCCATGCACGGGAATCTTGCAGAAGAAACCATCGACATACCACTCCCAGCCTCCCATATCCTTGCGATGCTGACGATAGTTCCAGGCCGTGTCGACGAGCACGGTGTCGGGCAAGGAGTAGAGCTCCACCCAGACGCTGTCCACCACCTCGTAGGTGAAAGAGTCGACCAGCTTGCCACGCACCTCGATGCTGTCGAGCTTCTCCTTCTTGTCGACCGTATCTTGAGCATAAGCGCCGCTCCAGGAAAGGAGCAGCGCTATGCAAAAAATGAAAATATGTCTCATTCCATTGACTTACAGTCCCTTGTACTCCTTGCTATAGCGGAGCATCTGCTCCACATAGCTCTCACTGCCATAGACAATCTTGACGTCGGTGACCTTGCCGCTTGCATCCTTCACCAGTTCGTAGCGAGGATTGACAAAGCCCTTATAAGGTGCGATGTGGAGCGACTCGTAGCGCTTCAGTACCTCCTGATGCAACTTCTGGTCGACCTTCACACCATACTTCTCCACCAACTGACGTCCGGCCTCATAGTCACCCTCGCTCTTGATGCGCTGGAGCTCGCCGAGCAGTTCGCCGAAATACTCACGAAGCTTGGCGTAGTCATTGATCTTCACATACTGCTTGCCATCACGCTCTGCAAAGCACAGTGCAGGCTCTCCCCCATTCTCCTGTGCATCC
>JAZLII010000138.1:0-5060 GCA_045617275.1 Bacteroidaceae bacterium | reverse complement strand
CGCTGCGGCACCATGCAGGAGCGCGAACGGGCATGGAAGATGATGGCGAAGGTATACCGCAGGAAGGGCTGGAACTTCTACGAGGAGAGTGCGTGGAGCATGGCGGTGGGCTGTGTGGACACGACGCAGGCCTTCGACACGCTGGCTCTGGCCCGGACGCTCTTCGACTGGTCGCACTGCCTTGACCGCTCGCTCGATGGTGGCCAGAGCCGGGTGCAGCTCAACCGGGCAGTGCGCTATGCACTGGCTGCCCGTGACACGCTGCATGCCATGCTATACTATGGCGACATCAACTCGGACAGTGCCTATCACTATCTGTGGAACCGAGGTGAACGCCAACTGGCTATGGACGCCAGTATGGGCATGATAGAAGGTATGATTATTCAACACTGGCACGACAAGGACTCCGTGGCACTCGACTCTGTGGCCATGCTGCTCGACCGCTATGCCCGCTACACCTCTTATAATATTGTGAGCCCCTACTCCTACGAGGCCAACCGCTACTGGATGACCAAGGGCGAGTTGTTCAAGACTCGCGAGCAGTACGACTCGGCCATCCACTATTTCCACAAGGTGGCTGACATGGACTCCCTACGATGGGAGGTTGCCAGCTATGCCACAAGCAAGATTGCGCAGTGCTATGATGCCATGGGACAGAAGGACTCATCGAACCATTACTGGAGCAAGGACGTCCGTCTGACGGAACTGGCTGCCCACGGACTGATGAACGACCTCTTCAAGTCGCGCTTCCGTAACTACCAGATACAGCATGACAACATGGAGCTGCGCGATGAGGCCGAACGCCTTCACCTATGGATGCTGGCTGGCGTACTGGTGGGCTTGGGGGTGATCCTCTTTGCCATCAATCGCCACCATCAGCTCCGTCGCGAGCATCGCGAATCCCTGCTGCGCAACCAGGAATATGCCGAACTGCTACGTACGTTGCGAGAGAAGAAGGATGGCAACACCCTGCTCGACCACCCCATCGTGCAGCACCTCCACCAGCTCTCCTCGGAGGACAAGCATCCCACCGAGGAGGAATGGAAGCAGGTGCAAGAAGCTATCAATCAGTCATATCCGGATATCTTTGAACATCTGTCAAGCAGTCACACCCTCAGCGAGCAAGAGGTGCGCATCCTCTCGCTCATCATCATCAAGTGTACGCCCTTGCAGATGTCCGTCCTGCTGGTCTGCACCAAGAGCAACGTCAGCAACCTCCGTCGCCGCCTCTATAAGCGTATCACCGGAAAGGATGGCAGTGGCACAGACCTGGACGAGCTGGTGAATGGCCTGTGCCGATAGATACACAAAAAAAGCATCCCGGTGGGGGGATGCTGTATGGGGGAGCCGTTTCTGTTTATTTATGCCGACATCATTTTTGCGCCCATCAGATGGAGAGTCTCTCGTAGCATCTTCATACGCTCAGTCGAAGGCTCTTTCATACCATAGATGTACGATAGGAGCACGGACTTGTGTATGTTCATCATACGGGCAACCTCGGTGATGTTAAGCCATGGAAACTGTTGGAAAATCTGTGCAACCTTGTTGTCTTTGCAAGGCTCTGAGGTCTCCAGAAAACTTGAAACATGAATGTCTTCGTCAAGTTGCCTCCATCGTATGGCATCTCCGAAACGATTGATTTCGTATGCGTTACGCTGCTCGTCGGTTGCCTCCATGAGTATCGGGAAAGCCTCAAGCGGACGATTGTATGTCATACCGTCTGCCAGCTTTATGTATATGCGGTTGTTGTCAAACCAAATATCTTTAATTGCGTCCATAGCCAAAATGATGAGTTAATGGTGTTCCTCCCATGATTTGATAATCTCTTCCTTGTAATTCTCAATCATTACCAGCGCCTTCTTCAAGTCCTTTGCCTTTATGCCTTGGTTGTAATCGACTTTTAGCTCTGGCTCAAGAAATAACCTTGGCTCTTCCGTCTGCATTTTCCAGGTGGATGTGCATGGGTTCATGGTCACCGGAGTAAAAGAAGTAGCGAATTCCAAATAATTCAAATACTGTTGGCATGACAAGCGGTGTTTATTACTGTTCGTCTGCAAAGTTAAGACTATTCCCTGAACCGGCAAAACATAATCACGGAATTCTTCATAATGTCGCTTGAATTTAGTGGTTTACTTTTGCACGTCTGCAAAAGTATGTGTATGGATGGTTGTTTTCTTTGGAAACCCGCCCGCTATCCTCACGGACGGCGGGCGGGGTGACGCGTCAAATAAATTACTAATCCATAATGTGTATGAAATATCTTTCTCAATGATGCTATATAGCACCAACCTATTTTCCTCGTTTAGATAAGCTTGTTTTATTAATGTTGGCTGTTACTTGATATTTTCAAGGTCTTCACTTTTAACGATTACCTGATACAGGAAGTTCAGTGGCTGAGGGGTGCCGTCGATACCAGGAGTGACACATTCTGGATTGCCTGGTTCGGCCCATGTGATGCAGAAGATGTCCAGTTGGGGATAGATGTCTGCCAGCCATCCAAAGGTGTTACGCTTCCAGTGGTTGCCATCGGCTGTAGATACCTGCACCTGGTAGCCTGGGATGTCACTGAGGGTGCGGAAGAGCTTGATTTTCTCCTCGGTGGTTGCATCCTGTGAATGATAGGCTCGTATGCGCTCGTTGATGGCATTTACGACGGCACGATTGAAGGGATTGTCCTTTTCGTTCTTTGAGTTCTTGTACATTTCTTTCATCACCTTGATGGCCTCTAGTATCTCTTTCTTACTGGACGGAAGTAAGGTGATGGGTTGGGGGCGCCCTTGGTTGTCAACTGCAACGAAGTTGCTTTCCTCCTTCACTATGCCTGCCTGTTGCAGGGCATTCTGGTAGAGCTCGGCACTGAGGGGACCGAAGAGGCGGAATGAGCGCATCATCAGTCTGTCTGTTTCGAGCCACCACTCGATGCCGTGGACGCTGCGGTAGTTGGGGTTCTGCTTGCTGTTGGTGCGCAGCAGGGCATAGTTGCGCCCCATGCCACCTACGGTGAAGGGATCGAGATTCTCGCCATAGTACATCTGGATGGTGCGGCTCTCGATGGCATTCGATGTGCGCAGCTGGTTCGACGAGCAGAAGCCGCCCGTGTGCAGTGACAGGTCCTTGTTGTAAGCCAGCAGGATGCCTTTTATCACACCATCGGCATACAGTTTGTCATAATGGCTGTGGTAAGGCAGCTCATAGGTCATGATGTGGAGGTTGTAGAGCGAATCCAGGCGGTCGTGACCCTGTTCGCTGTCGGTGCCTACCAATCTTGCAGGTGGCAGATTGTCGATGCACTTCTGCAACTCGTTCTGTGCCATGCTGCCAAGCGCTGCGCAAGCCAGCAGGAGGGATATGAGGATGCGTTTCATGATGCTTTCTGTTTTGTGGTGTTAGTTGTTCTTAGATCATTATTATAATGTCAGTTGTGGCCCGTCGGGGTTCTCTATGATGTGGGTGTACACCTCTTCTATCAAGGCTCGATGCAGGTATTCCTCTTGCAGTCGTGCCTGTGCCATGCGACCCTCTATCTCGTTGAGGAGGGCTGGCAGCAGTTCAGCGTTGGTGTAGCCGTCGTTGCTGGCAAGGGTGGGATAGGCTGCCGGTTCGGGACGGGAAGGCTCAATGGGCTTGGTGGTCGAAGCATGAGACGCTTCGGTTTTGGTAGTCTTAGCTAGTTCCTTCTCAGCCTTGCTTGGCACAGCCTGTTCGGCCTTGGTAGGTGGGGGAGGAGTCTTCTGTGCCAGGAGGTGGCCGAAGGTGTCATTCACTTTCTCCTCAACCTGAGCCGTTGTCTGCTCCGCTGGTTCCTCGCCTCCTTGCAGCCATAGCATTCCTCCGCCCATCACTGCCAGAAGCACACAGGCTGCCGCCACATATTTGTAATAAGGTATTGTGCGACGCTTCCTGGCTGCCGGATTCCTGCCTTCAGCCATGAGTTTGTCATACTCCTCTGCACCGGGTGCCAGCTCTGCCAACATCTGCTGGTAGAGGGCTTCGTCGTTGTGTATGTCTTGCTGTTTCATCGTCGTAATCTCTTTTTTAGTTTAGCCCGGGCCGCCGAGAGCATGCTCTTGACGGAGGGTTTCGGTATGCCTGTCTCTTGGGAAATCTCCTCAGCCGAATGATCTTCGAGATACCGCTTTCGGACCAGCTGTTGTTCGCGAGGCGAAAGGGTGTTGATGGCTGATTTTATCTGTTGCCGAGCCTCTTCGGAGATAATCCCTGCATCAGCCCGATAGGTTTCATCTGCTGCTTCATTCACGATCCTGTCTTGAGTTTGCCGATGGATGGTCGTGGTGGATTGTCGTCGTTTGTACTTCTCCACGCAAATGTTCTTGGCCACCATCACCGCCAGTGCCTCCAGGTTGCGCTGGGCGTCAAGTTGTTCGCAGTAGTTCCACAGCCGCTCCAGGGTGTCCTGCGCCACATCCTCGGCATCATCCTTGTTGCCGAAGAAGTCACGTCCCACCCTTGTCATCAGGGGGCGCAATCGTGGTATATGCTGTTCAAACTCGCTGCGATTCATTCTGTGTCTCCGTAAGGCTTGTTTTCCCTACGTCCTACTATATATATCGCAAAATTAAGAAAAAGTTAAGTGCCGAAGTGGATTTTTTCAAAAAAAGCATCCCGGTAAGGGGATGCTGTATGGGGGGTATAGCTGTTGCTGATATGAAAAACCGCCCGCTATCCTCGCGGACGGCGGACGGGGGGACGCGTCTATCAATTTACTAACTATTAATGTGTATGCTTATAGGATGTGTTTACAGTTCCACCTGGTCGACGATCTGGCCGTCGTAGAGGTTGACGATGCGGTCGGCATAGCTGGCATCGTGCTGAGAGTGGGTCACCATGATGATGGTGGTGCCCTCCTTGTGGAGCTCGCTGAGGAGCGACATCACCTCCTTGCCGTTGGTGGAGTCGAGGTTGCCGGTGGGCTCATCGGCGAGGATGATCTTGGGGCAGGAGAGTACGGCACGGGCTATGGCCACACGCTGCTGCTGACCGCCGGAGAGCTGGTTGGGGAAGTGCTTGCGGCGATGGGAGATGGCCATGCGGTCCATGAC
>JAZLII010000137.1:0-7178 GCA_045617275.1 Bacteroidaceae bacterium | reverse complement strand
TGGTACCGTTCAGAGAGATGAAGTCGCCCTCCTTGTAGGTCACGCCCTCGATCTCGACGGTCTTGGTCTTATAGTTTACATTGATAGCACCTGCACCAGATACGCAGCACTTACCCATACCACGAGCCACAACGGCAGCGTGAGAGGTCATACCACCACGTGCGGTGAGGATACCCTCGGCAGCAGACATACCTGCGAGGTCCTCGGGAGAAGTCTCGATACGAACCATGATCACCTTGTGACCATTCTCGTGCCAATCCTGAGCGTCGTCAGCGTGGAATACGATCTGACCACATGCAGCACCGGGAGAAGCGGGCAGACCCTGAGTGATGACCTTAGCCTTCTTCAGAGCGTCCTTGTCAAATACGGGGTGCAGCAGCTCGTCGAGCTTCTGGGGCTCGCAGCGGAGGATGGCAGTCTTCTCGTCGATCATGCCCTCGCGTACGAGATCCATGGCGATCTTCACCATTGCAGTACCGGTACGCTTACCGTTACGTGTCTGGAGGAACCAGAGCTTGCCCTCCTGTACGGTGAACTCCATATCCTGCATGTCCTTATAGTGCTTCTCCAGCTTGTCCTGCAGAGCGTCGAGCTCCTTGTACAGCTCGGGCATAGCCTCCTCCATAGAGGGATAGTTGGCAGCGCGCTCCTCCTCGGAGATACCGGCACGCTCAGCCCAGCGCTGTGAGCCGATCTTGGTGATCTGCTGGGGAGTACGGATACCTGCTACGACGTCCTCACCCTGAGCATTGATCAGGTACTCACCGTTGAAGAGGTTCTCACCGTTACCTGCGTCACGGCTGAAGCATACACCGGTAGCAGAGGTCTCACCCATGTTACCGAATACCATAGCCATTACAGATACTGCGGTACCCCACTCGTCGGGAATTCCCTCCATCTTACGGTAGAGGATGGCGCGCTCGTTCATCCAGCTGCGGAATACAGCGCAGATAGCGCCCCAGAGCTGGGTCTTGGGATCGGTGGGGAAGTCCTCGCCGGTCTGCTCCTTGATGGCAGCCTTGAAGAGCTCCACGAGCTTCTTCAGAGACTCTACAGAGAGGTCCTTGTCCAGTACTACGCCCTGCTCCTCCTTCACCTTCTCGATGATAGCCTCGAAGGGATCGATGTCCTCCTTGTTGACGGGCTTCAGACCCATTACCACGTCACCGTACATCTGTACGAAGCGACGGTAGCTATCGTATACGAAGTGGGGATTGCCAGTCTTCTCGCACATACCCTCAGCCACCTCGTCGTTCAAACCCAGGTTGAGGATGGTATCCATCATACCGGGCATAGAAGCACGGGCACCTGAACGTACAGAAACCAGCAGAGGATTCTTGGGATCACCGAACTTGCAGTTCATCAAAGCCTCGGTGTGTGCAACTGCAGCGTTGACCTCGTCCTGCAGCAGCTCTACGATCTTGTCCTGACCTACCTCGTAATACTCATTACAGGTGTCGGTGGTGATGGTAAAGCCGGGAGGAACGGGAACACCAATGTGATTCATCTCAGCAAGGTTTGCACCCTTGCCACCCAGTACTTCACGCATCTGGGCATTACCTTCAGCCTGTCCGTTGCCGAAGGTGTAGACTCTTTTCTGACTCATTGTGTTTAAAAAACGTTTTGTTATTAAAGTTATACGCAATTTTCTCTAACGGACAAAGTTAATGCTTTTTTTCCATTTTGCAAAGAGATTGCCTTTTTTTTGCACGTTTGTTATGATTTTGTTACTCTTAATGCCGTTAGTATATTAAATATTGTGTAAATTTGCAGTAGATTTCAAAAATATGAGCAGAAAAAAGAAAGAATTGCCCTTGCTTGAAGGGATTGAGATCACAGACGTGGCTGCCGAAGGAAAAGCATTGGTGCGCGTCGACGACCTGGTGGTGTTTGTGCCCTATGTGGTGCCTGGAGATGTGGTGGACTTGCAGCTGACCCGCAAGAAGCATCACTATGCAGAGGCCAAGATGGTGAGAATGGTGAAGCCCAGCGAAAAGCGAGCCGTACCCGTATGTCCTCATTTCGGCACCTGTGGAGGATGTAAGTGGCAGTGCTTGCCCTACGAGGAACAGCTCCTGTGGAAGCAGAGACAGGTGATGGACAATCTGCAGCGCATCGGTAAGATAGAGTTGCCGGAGTACACCCCCATCCTCGGTTCGGTGAAGACACTCGAGTATCGCAATAAGCTCGAGTTTGGCTTTGCCAACAAGGTGTGGCTCACGGAGGAACAGTTGCGAAGCGGGGAAGAGTTTTCTTCTCCCGGCGATGTGGGTTTCCACACCACGGGTGCCTTCGACAAGATATTGCCCATCAGTGAGTGCCATCTCATGGATCCTGTCAACGACCGTATACGCAATGGCATCCGTCAGTATGCCTATGAGCACGACCTTACCTTCTTTGATGCACGTGCTCATGTGGGCTTGCTTCGCAACCTCATGATCCGTCTTTCCAATACCGGCGAACTGATGCTCCTCGTACAGCTTTGTATCACCACTGAAGAGGAGGAGAAGCAGGGTAGGGAACTGATGGACTGGATCCATGCGACCTATCCTGAGATAAGCAGTCTGCTCTGGGTGAACAATCAGAAATTCAATGACACCATTGGCGACCTCCCCGTCCATCTGCATAGCGGTACCGACCACATCTATCTCGAGATGGAGGGTCTGCGCTTCAAGGTGGGACCCAAGAGCTTCTATCAGACCAATACGGAGCAGGCCTATCAGCTCTATAGCGTAGCCAGAGAGTTTGCGCAGTTGAAGGGAGACGAACTGGTCTACGACCTTTATACGGGTACGGGCACCATTGCCAATTTCGTGGCCCGTCAGGCTCGTCAGGTCATCGGTATCGAGTATGTGCCCGAGGCCATTGAGGATGCCAAGGTCAACAGTCAGGTGAATGGCATCGACAATACCTTGTTCTATGCAGGAGACATGAAAGACATCCTCAACAATGAGTTCATAGAGAAGCATGGACGTCCCGATGTCATCATCACCGATCCTCCACGTGCCGGTATGCACCAGGATGTGATAGACACCATCCTTTTTGCTGCACCCCAGCGCATTGTCTATGTGAGTTGCAATCCTGCCACGCAGGCACGCGACCTACAGCTGCTCGATGCAGCCTACAAGGTAGTCAAGGTACGTCCCGTAGATATGTTCCCCCACACCCAGCATGTGGAGAATGTGGTTCTTCTGGAAAAGAGATAGTTGACGGATCTCGATTTCTTCTTTTGAAATATTACAACAAAGCAGCACACGTCAAATGTGTTGCTTTGTCGGTTTATGAGGTCCTTTCGGATTCTTTTTATTACTGTGTACTTAGTCTCTCCATGCCTGACTGGAAGCATCGGTAGGCATACGCCAATCACCACGGGGAGAGAGTGAGCAAGATCCCACCTTGGGTCCATCGGGCAGACAGCTGCGCTTGAACTGCTGGGCAAAGAAGCGACGGTAGAAATTGTCACGCCAATGTGCTATGACTTCACGAGTGTACTTCCCCTCAAAGGCATGCTCTGCCAGATACTGTATCTTGGCAGGGGTATAGCCCCAGCGCAATACATAGTAGAGGAAGAAGTCGTGCAGCTCATAGGGTCCTACAAGATCCTCGGTCTTCTGCGTGATATTGCCATCTGCATCGGCAGGGATGAGCTCGGGACTGATCGGCGTATCTACGATGTCGAGCAGACAGGCCTTCGTATCCTCATCAGTAAGCTGCAGAGCCACCCATTTCACCAAGTGCTGTACCAGGGTCTTGGGCACGCTCACGTTGACGCCATACATACTCATATGATCCCCATTGTAGGTGGCCCATCCGAGAGCCAGCTCGGAGAGATCGCCGGTACCGATGACGAGTCCGTTCATCTGATTGGCTATGTCCATGAGTATCTGTGTACGCTCACGTGCCTGTGAGTTCTCATAGGTCACATCGTGCTTCGATGCATCATGGCCGATGTCCTGGAAATGCTGTGTGACGGCAGCCGCGATGGGTATCTCGCGAATGGTGACACCCAGTCCCTTCATCAGATTGATGGCATTGGTATAGGTGCGGTCAGTGGTGCCGAAACCCGGCATGGTGACGCCGATGATACCCTCCGGCGAGAGTCCCAGCAACTTGAAGGTGCGTGCACATACGAGCAAGGCCAAAGTAGAGTCCAGACCTCCGCTGATGCCGACCACCACGGTCTGTGAGTGTGTGTGCACAATGCGCTTCGCCAAACCCTCCGTCTGAATGGCAAAGATCTCCTCGCATCGCTCATCCAACGTACGACCCTGAGGTACGAACGGATGGGGGTCGATGTGGCGTATGAGAGGCAGTTCCTCCTGCATGAGCATGTCGGTATCGACGATATGCACGGGCTCGTCCTTGATGGTCTCCGCACAAGTGGCAAAGGTGGTGTTCTGACGACGCTCTGAGCGCAGACGGTCTATGTCGATATCGGCGATGAGAAGCTGCTGGGTGAGACAATGGCGCTGTCCCTCAGCCAGCAGCGTGCCATTCTCGTAGACCAAAGCCTTACTGCTGAAGACGACATCCTGTGTGCTTTCCCCAAATCCACATCCGCTAAAGACATATCCGGCAATGCATCGTGCGCTCTGCTGAGAAAGCAGGGACTTCAGGTAGCTGTACTTGCCGATACTGTCGTTGTCGGCCGAGAGGTTGAAAATGACATCGGCTCCCTGCAGACAGAGTGCGGTGCTGGGAGGACAGGGTGCCCAGACGTCCTCGCATATCTCCACGCCAAAGACACAACTGGGTGTGTGGACGAGCAAGTGCTTGTGGAGCGGTATCTGCTGTCCACAGCACCATACGCTTCCCGGACGGATATCGTTGGCACTGGTAAACCATCGTTTCTCGTAGAACTCCTTGTAGTTGGGCAGGTAGGTCTTCGGTACGATGCCCACTATCTTGCCATGCTGCAGGACGGCAGCGCAGTTGAGGATGGATCCGCAGTAGGGAAGGGGAAGCCCCACGATGGAAATGATGTCGAGCGAGCGGGTGAAATCCATCAGACTGATCAGACCACGCTCTGCCTCGCCCAGCAACTGCTCTTGGAAGAACAGATCCTGGCAGGTATAACCCGTGATGCATAGTTCGGGGAAGCAGATGATCTCCACGTGATTTTCCTCTGCTTGAGAGATCAACTTCTTGATTTGCTCCACGTTGGCACGGCAGTTGGCTACTGTGACGGTGGGTACGGCTGATGCTATTTTTACAAATCCGTGATTCATGAGGTGATGTGCGGTTTTAGGATGTGATGGTGTCCCGTAGTGGGACGGACGAGTCCTTTCTTGGGGATACTATATAATAGTATGATGCAAGATGCACCATTTAGTTTAATGACGCTGTGGCCAAAAAATCTCAATGGTGCATCCTGGGAGTGGAAAAGCCTTACTTGATGAGAGAAACGGAGCGCTTGATGAAGCGAGTGAGAGCCTCGCCCTTCAGCATGCCGTTCTGGAGGAGGGCCAGGTCGATGAGCTGGTGTACACGGTCGCTATCCTTGCCGTATGAAGCCAGCACCTCGTTCTTCTTGTCCTGCTGGGCCTTGATGTCTTCGCCCACCTTCTTGAGGTCCTCCTTCTCGGCCTCGGTGATCTCCTCGGGCTTCTTCTTGTCCTGCTCCTGACGCAGTACGGCCTGACGGGCACTGAGACCCTTGAGCTCGCTCATGATGGGCTTGAGTTCGGCCTCGGTGGCCTTCTCGCTGTCTTCCAGCACGGCCTTGATGAGCGGAGCATCCGTGTTGAGCACCAGGGTGTACATGTCGGGCATCTCTCCATAGAAGCTCATGCCCTGCTGGATGCGGCTCATCTCCTTCATGCGTCGCATGTACTCGCTCTGCGTGATCATGATGGGCAGTACATCCTCGCCAAGAGCCTGTGCCTCAATGTGATACTCCGTCTTGTCGGTCTTGGGCATCTGGCTGCGGAAGATGGCGGAGAGATGGTCGCCGCGCTCTGCCTCCAGCACGTCGCGCTTGGTCTCCTCCTTCTGAACGAGGCGGTCGATGGTGTCAGCGTCTACACGAGTAAAGGTGGACTTCTCCAGCTTGCGCTCCAGCATGGAGACGAGAGGCGTGTCGAGCTGGCCGTCGAGCAGCAGGACGCTGTAGCCCTTGTCCTTGGCCGTCTGTATGTAGGTGTACTGGCTCTCCTTGTCGGTGGCATAGAGGTAGACGAGCTGGCCGTCCTTGTTGGTCTGCTGGTCCTTGATGAGAGTCTGGTACTCCTCGAGGGTATAGTGCTTGTCCTCACAGTCCTTCAGCAGGAAGTAGTTCTTCGCCTTGTCGTAGTAGTCCTCCTGAGAGAGCATGCCATAGTGGATGAATATCTTGATGTCGTCCCACTTCTGCTCGAAATCGGGTCGGTCGTTCTTGAAGATACCGTTGAGACGGTCGCTCACCTTCTTCGTGATGTACTGTGAAATCTTCTTTACATTCTGGTCGCTCTGCAAGTAGCTGCGGCTTACGTTGAGCGGAATGTCGGGAGAGTCGATGACACCGTGAAGGAGCATGAGGAAGTCGGGCACGATGTTCTCCACGTTGTCGGTCACGAACACCTGATTGCAGTAGAGCTGTATCTTGTTGCGCTGTACGTCGAGGTTGTTCTTGATCTTGGGAAAGTAAAGTATACCCGTGAGGTTGAAGGGGTAATCCACGTTGAGGTGGATCCAGAAGAGCGGTTCGTCGTGCATGGGGTAGAGCTGACGATAGAACTCCTTGTAGTCCTCGTCCTTCAGTTCGCTGGGCTTCTTGGTCCAGAGAGGCTCCACACTGTTGATCACGTTGTCCTCCTCGGTGTCCTGGTATTTGCCATCCTTCCACTCCTGCTTCTTGCCGAAGACGATGGGTACGGGCAGGAACTTGCAGTACTTCTGGAGCAGCTCCTCGAGCTTGTTCTTGTCGAGAAACTCCTTGCAGTCCTCGTCGATGTGCATGATGATGTCGGTACCGCGGTCGGCCTTCTCGGTGGGCTCAAGAGTGTAGCTGGGGCTTCCGTCGCAGCTCCAGTGCTGTGCGGGCTCGTCCTTGTGGCTCTTGGTGATGATCTCCACCTTGCGGCTCACCATGAACGAGCTGTAGAAGCCCAGTCCGAAGTGTCCGATGATGGCGTTGGCATCCTCCTTGTACTTGTCCAGGAAGTCGTTGGCGCCGCTGAAGGCTATCTGGTTGATGTAGC
>JAZLII010000136.1:0-7708 GCA_045617275.1 Bacteroidaceae bacterium | reverse complement strand
GTCCTGAAGGATGAGGGTGCAACTGCCTTTACAACCAACTTCGGCGACCTGGGTGATGCTGATATCGACGCTCCCGACTTCTGCGGTTTCGACCAGAATCCCGGTCTCGCTTCACAGCGCTTGTTGGCTGAGGGTATTGGTTTCGGTGCTGAGGGTGACTGGAAGACCGCTTGTCTCTACCGCTCACTTTGGGTAATGAACCAGGGTCTCGCAAAGGGTTGCTCATTCCTGGAGGACTACACGCTGAACTTCGCTGGCGACAAGAGCTCTTGCCTTCAGAGCCACATGCTCGAGGTTACTCCCCTTATCGCTGTTGACAAGCCAACCCTCGAGGTTCACTTCCTTGGTATCGGTATCCGCAAGCAGATGACTGCACGTCTTGTATTCACCTCAAAGACAGGTATGGGTGTTAAGGCTACCGTTGTTGACCTTGGCAACCGCTTCCGTTTGATCACTCAAGAGGTAGAGTGCATCGAGCCCAAGCCCATGCCCAACCTGCCCGTTGCTTCTGCTCTCTGGATTCCCCAGCCCACCTTCGAGATTGGTGCTGCTGCTTGGATCCTCGCTGGTGGTACTCACCACAGTGCATTCTCATACGACATCACCGAGGAGTACTGGGAGGATTTCGCAGAGATGTGTGGCATTGAGTTTGTTGCTATCAACAAGAAGACCACTATCCCCGAGTTCAAGAAGGAACTTCGCAACAATGAGATCTATTACATGTTGAACAAAGCACTTCGTTAATATATAATGAACGCAAAAGAAACTATCATCGCAGGTAAGGCCGTGCTCGGTATCGAGTTCGGCTCTACCCGCATCAAGGCTGTTCTCATCGATGAGGAGAACAACCCTATAGCTCAAGGTAGCCACACCTGGGAGAATCAGTTGGTTGATGGTCTTTGGACCTACGCTATCGATCGTATCTGGTACGGTCTGCAGGACTGCTACGCAGACCTTCGCAAGAACGTAAACGAGCAGTACGACTGTGAAATTGAGAACCTTGCAGCTATCGGTATCTCTGCCATGATGCACGGCTATATGGCATTTGGCAAAGATGAGAAAATACTGGTTCCCTTCCGTACTTGGCGAAACACCAACACCGGTCAGGCTGCTGCAGAACTTTCAGAGCTCTTCAACTATAACATCCCCCTCCGTTGGTCTATCTCACATCTTTATCAGTGTATTCTGAATGGTGACGAGCATGTCAAGGACATTACCTATCTGACCACTTTAGCCGGCTACATCCACTGGCGTCTGACTGGTCGCAAGGTTCTGGGTGTGGGTGATGCATCTGGCATGATTCCCGTTGATCCCAAGACCAAGACCTACGATGCAGAGATGGTTCGTAAGTTCAACGAGCTCATTGCCCCCAAGGGTTACGATTGGAAGCTTGAGGATATCCTCCCCGAAAGTCTGAATGCCGGTGCCGAGGCTGGTACACTTACTCCTCACGGAGCTGAGCGTTTGGATATCTCTGGCCATCTGAAGCCCGGTTGCCCCATTTGTCCTCCCGAGGGCGATGCTGGTACTGGTATGGTTGCCACCAACGCAGTAAAGCAGCGTACTGGTAACGTTTCTTGTGGTACATCTTCATTCTCTATGATTGTCTTGGAGAAGGAACTGAGCAAGCCCTACGAGATGCTTGATATGGTAACTACCCCCGATGGTTCACTCGTTGCCATGGTACACTGCAACAACTGTACCTCAGACATCAATGCTTGGGTAAAGATCTTCAAAGAGTTCCAAGAGGCTATGGGTCAGCCCGTTGACATGAACAACCTCTACGTGACTCTCTTCAATACCGCAGCCAAGGGCGATCCCGATTGTGGTGGTCTCGTATCTTACAACTACATCTCGGGTGAGCCTGTTACTGGTCTGATGGACGGTCGTCCACTCGTTGTACGCAGCGCTAACGACAAGTTCAGCCTTGCTAACTTCATGCGTGCACACCTCTATGGTGCAATCGGCGTACTTAAGCTCGGCAACGACATACTCTTCAAGGAAGAGAACGTACAGGTAGACCGCATCACTGGTCATGGTGGATACTTCAACACACCAGTTGTAGGTCAAAAGATGCTCGCTGCAGCCCTCAACTCTCCCATCTCATGCATGGCAACAGCCGGTGAAGGTGGTGCTTGGGGTATCGCTCTGCTGGCAAGCTATGAGATCAACAATCCCAATGGACTTAACCTCGCAGATTGGCTTGACAAGGTTGTCTTCGCTGGCAATACGGGTACAAGTGTTGATCCTGATCCAGCTGATGTAGAGGGCTTCAACAAGTACATTGAGAACTACAAGGCATGTCTTCCCATCGAGGCTGCAGCTGTAGCAAACAAAGCACTGTAAATCTCTGTTACTTCAACCATCCTATATAGATAAGTACCTACCTGAAGTACCAAAAATAACATATTGTATAAAACGCAACTGATTAAATAACAAGACAATGGCAAATTCAATTGAAGTATTGAATCATGCAGCGAACAATATACGTATCCTCGCTGCAAGTGCTGTAGAGAAGGCAAAGAGTGGCCACCCCGGTGGTGCCATGGGTGGTGCCGATTTCATCAACGTACTCTACAGCGAGTATCTGAAGTATGATCCCAAGAACCCCGAGTGGGTAGGCCGCGACCGTTTCTTCCTGGATCCCGGCCACATGGCTCCCATGCTGTACTCACAGCTCTGTCTGGCTGGCAAGTTCACCCTCGATGAACTGGCTCAGCTCCGTCAGTGGGGCTCTCCCACCACTGGTCACCCCGAGTATGAAGTAGCTCGTGGTATCGAGAACACTTCTGGTCCTCTCGGCCAGGGTCACGCATACGCTATCGGTGCTGCTATCGCTGCCAAGTTCCTGGCTGCTCACACTGGCAACCCCACTTTCGCAAAGGAAACTATCTATGCATACATCTCTGATGGTGGTATTCAGGAGGAGGTTTCTCAGGGTGCTGCTCGTATCGCTGGCAACCTGGGTCTGGACAACCTGATCATGTTCTACGACTGCAATGACATCCAGCTTTCTACCGAGACTAAGGACGTCATGAATGAGGACACCGCTGCGAAGTATCGTGCTCAGAACTGGGAGGTTATCGAGATCAACGGTAACGATGCTGCTCAGATCCGCGAGGCTATCGAGAAGGCACAGGCTGTAAAAGGCAAGCCCTGTCTGATCATAGGTAAGTGTATCATGGGTAAGGGAGCTTTGAAGGCTGACGGCACCTCATATGAGGCTAACTGCAAGACCCATGGTGCTCCTCTCGGTGGTGACGCTTACATCAACACCATCAAGAACCTCGGTGGCGATCCCGAGAATCCATTCCAGATCTTTGATGACGTTAAGGAGCTCTATGCTAACCGTGCAAACGAGCTTGAGGCTATCTGCGCTGAGCGTTATGCTGAGGAGAAGGCCTGGGCTGAGGCAAACCCCGACAAGGCTGCACAGCAGGCTAACTGGTTCAGCGGTAAGGCTCCCAAGATTGACTGGAGCGCATGCGTTCAGAAGGACAACGATGCTACCCGTAACGCTTCTGCAGCTTGCTTGAGCGTACTGGCACAGCAGGTTCCCAACATGATCTGTGCTTCTGCCGACCTCTCTAACTCTGATAAGACCGACGGCTTCTTGAAGCAGACCAAGGCTCTTACCGCAGATGACTTCTCTGGTGCATTCTTCCAGGCAGGTGTGGCAGAGTTCACTATGGCATGCTGCTGCGTTGGTATGGCTCTGCACGGTGGTGTTATCCCCGCATGCGGTACCTTCTTCGTATTCTCACAGTACATGCTTCCCGTTGTACGGATGGCCGCTCTCATGCAGTTGCCCGTTAAGTTCATCTGGACTCACGATGCATTCCGCGTTGGTGAGGATGGTCCTACCCATGAGCCAGTTGAGCATGAAGCACAGATCCGCCTGATGGAGAAGCTGAAGCGCCACGATGGCAAGAACTCTTGCCTCGTACTCCGTCCCGCTGATGCCAAGGGGACCACTACCGCTTGGGCAATGGCTATGGAGAACATGGAGAGCCCCACTGCTCTTATCCTCTCTCGCCAGAACATCAACAACCTTCCCGAGGCCAACGACTATGAGCAAGCTCGCAAGGGTGGCTACATCGTAGCTGGCTCAGACGAGAATCCCGACGTAGTTTGCGTTGCTACCGGTTCTGAGGTTTCTACCCTGGTTGCTGGTGCTGAGCTCCTCCGCAAGGATGGTGTTAAAGTTCGCATCGTAAGCGTTCCTTCTGAGGGTGTATTCCGTTGCCAGTCTGCAGAGTACCAGCAAAGCGTTGTACCCTGTGGCGCTAAGGTATTCGGTATGACCGCTGGTCTGCCCGTCAACTTGCAGGCATTCCTCGTAGGTGCTGATCCCAAGTCAAAGGTATGGGGTCTTGAGACCTTCGGTTTCTCAGCTCCCTACAAAGTGCTGGACGAGAAGCTCGGCTATACCGCAGAGAATGTATACAATCAGGTTAAGGCTATGCTGTAAACTCAAATAACAGTAATAGTTACAACCCAGTAATCATATCGAGGTTCTAGATATTCTAGGTATTCTAGGATTTCTAGGACCTCTTTTTACAAGCTAACCTATGGAAATCAAGACAGTAGGACTTGCAAGCGACCATGCTGCATTTCCCTTGAAGCAGTTCGTCAAAAAGTATCTTGAAGAAAAAGGCATTGCATATAAGGACTATGGCACCTATACGGAGGAATCATGCAACTATGCTACATATGGACACGCCTTGGCAGAAGGTATTGAAAAAGGCGAGGTATATCCCGGCATTGCTATGTGTGGTAGTGGAGAAGGTATATCAATGACGCTCAACAAACATCAGAGTATTCGTGCCGGACTCGTATGGCAGCCAGAAATTGCCCACCTCATCCGTGAGCACAACAATGCCAATGTTATCGTCTTCCCCGGTCGTTTCATCAGTGAAGAAACCTGTCGCGCATGCCTTGATGAATTCTTCGGCACTGAGTTTGCCGGAGGTCGCCATCAAACCCGTATTGATGACATTCCCGTTAAGTAAATGCATACAATAACAAAAATAGGATGGAAAAAATAATCCATCCTATTTTTATTTTTTGATAGTTGTATGTTCCCATTCCCTAAAATCATTTAAAACTTATATATACGATTAAAGGATAAAGGCATATAAATTAAGTGGGAACTGGCACTTATACTATTTACTAACCTTCTTCTATGAACTAAGATTAAACTCTATTTTCTTGCCTCTGCAATATAGCCAAGTGCCTCGCGACACTTATCCGTTACATACTGCCAGTCTCCAGCCTTAACGCGATCTCCGGGGAACAACTTACTTCCCATTCCCACACAGAATACACCAGCCTTAAACCACTTCTCCAGGTTTTCTTTCTCAGGTGCAACTCCACCAGTCACCATAATCTTTGACCAAGGCATAGGGGCCATCAGACCCTTTACAAGATTTGGACCAACCACATCACCAGGGAATACCTTAGTGAAATCGCAACCCAACTCCTGGGCCTTACCAATTTCACTGGGAGTAAGACAGCCTGGGCAGTAAGTGATACTGCGACGATTGCAAACCGGGGCAATGTCGGGATTGAAAAGAGGACCGACCACGAAGTTTGCACCAAGCTGTATGTAAAGAGCAGCGGTAGGAGCATCCACAACGCTACCGATACCTAAAGCCAACTCAGGACAATTGGCATTTACCCACTTTGAAAGTTCACCAAAAACCTCGTGAGCAAAATCGCCGCGATTGGTAAATTCAAAAGCACGAACACCACCTTCGTAGCATGCCTTGACAACATTCTTGCAGATCTCTACATCTTTATTATAAAAGACAGGAACCATAGGTGCGGTTGCAATCTTAGCCATCACCTCGTATTTAGAAAACTTTGCCATATGTAATTCGTTGATTATCGTTGAACTCGACCATTAGCAGCACCGCCAGCCAAAGCCTCTACTTCTTCTACAGAAACGAGATTGAAGTCGCCATTGATAGTATGCTTTAGTGCACTTGCAGCAACTGCAAATTCAAGAGCCTCACCCTGAGTAGACTTAGTAAGAAGACCATGTATCAAACCGCCAGAGAAAGAATCTCCACCACCGATACGATCAATGATTGGATTGATATCATAGCGCTTAGACTGGTAGAACTCTTTACCATCATAGATAAGTGCCTTCCAGCCATTGTGAGTTGCAGAGAATGACTCACGAAGAGTACTTACCACATACTCAAAGCCAAACTCCTCCTTCATCTGCTTAAAGATGCCTTCGTATCCAGCAGCATTGGTCTCGCCACCCTCCACATCAGCATCAGGCTTGAATCCGAGGCACAACTCCGCATCTTCCTCGTTGCCAATACATACATCTACATATTGCATCAAGGGACGCATGATGGAGATAGCCTTCTCACTTGTCCAAAGCTTCTTGCGGAAATTCAAGTCAACAGAGATCTTCACACCATGCTTCTTTGCACAGATACAAGCCTGGCGCAAGCACTCAGCACTTTCATCACTAATAGCAGGAGTGATACCGCTCCAGTGGAACCAATCAGCACCTTCAAAAACCTTATCAAAATCCCAATCAGAAGGCTGCGCCTCGGCAATAGAGCTATGAGCACGGTCATATATAACCTTAGAAGGACGCATGCTTGCACCAGTTTCTGCATAATAGAGACCAATACGATCTCCACCTCTGGCCACAAACTCGGTATTCACACCGTAGCGGCGAAGCGCATTAACTGCAATCTGGCCAATTTCATGCTTGGGCAACTTTGAAACAAAGTAACAGTCATGTCCGTAATTTGCACAACTGATTGCTACATTCGCCTCACCACCACCTGGGATGATACGAAAGCTCTCAGACTGTATAAAACGGTCATTTCCTTCAGGAGAAAGGCGAAGCATAATTTCGCCCATGGTTACGATCTTTGCCATATAGAATTTATTTATTGGTTTTTTATTTCAATTTATGCACAACACAATATAAACGAATGTATTGTTTTGGTTAATTTCTATTGTCTATATGCAAGCATATACATATTAGATATACAAAATTACAAATTATTTTCTGAAATCAAAGTACATTTGAAAAATAATTCGTAAATTCGTAGTCATTTTAGTCTATGGAACATAATAGCACATCAACATATTACACAAAGAATTGGAGGAGCGGCCTCTGGAGACTCTCTCCACTACTTTTCTTTGCCCTATTCTATATAGGAAGCAGCCTTGTGGCAAGAGATTTCTATGCCACACCCATCATCATCACATTTCTGCTTACACTTATCTATGCCACATTTACGCTCCAAGGAAAACCGATACAAGATCGTCTTAACATCATCTCAGAAGGAGCAGGAGAAAAGAATATCATGTTGATGATATGGATCTTCGTACTTGCCGGTTCGTTTGCCGCTGGGGCTAAGTATATTGGATCTATAGATGCAACTGTATCCTTGGCCATATCTGTACTTCCAAGCAACTTTCTTCTGGCTGGCACTTTCATTGCTTCCTGCTTTCTATCATTGAGCATGGGTACAAGTGTAGGTACGATTGCGGCCCTCACTCCTATTGCAGCAGGACTTGCTCCATGTATCGGGACACCGCTTCCCATGATGGTGGGACTCGTAGTAGGTGGCGCTTATTTTGGTGACAATCTGTCATTTATCAGTGACACCACCATCATCGCGACTCGTACGCAAGGATGCAAGATGAAAGACAAATTCCGTACCAATTT
>JAZLII010000135.1:0-10614 GCA_045617275.1 Bacteroidaceae bacterium | reverse complement strand
TGTCGGTGATGCCAAACCGATGGGAAGGTGCCATTCTTTGGGCAAAGTCAGGAAACCTGCCGATGATGTTCTAAGTCAAACCAGCTCAGCCACGGGATTATGGCGTGCACAATTTGAAAATCACGTAAGTGAAGCGTTTCCTCTGGATGTACATCATTGCGATGTGCCTAGCCTTTGAAAGTACCGTTGCGTCTGCCCAGAACACCTTGGACAGCCTGCGCAATCGTCAGCTCGACCAGATCGTGGTGACTGGTACAGGTACGCACAGCCGAGCACAGCATGCAGTGGTTCCCGTACAGGTCATCACTGCAGAAGACCTGCAACGCACGCATACTACCAATCTGGAAGACGCCCTTCGCCAACTCACTCCGAGTATCACGAGCATGACCAATGGCATGGGTACTACGCTGATGATGAACGGCCTTAACGAAGACTATATACTGATCCTTGAAAACGGTAAACGTCTCACAGGAGACGACCGCTACACCCGTATCAACATGTCACACGTGAAGCGCATCGAGATACTTTCTGGTGCCGCTTCTTCGCTCTATGGAAGTGAGGCTATAGGTGGAGTTGTCAACATCATCACTGAGGGTTCCAATATGTACTCCAAAGGTGAAAGCCAGAAACATGTGAGCGTTTCTAACCAGAGTCAACTCTCCAGCAAGGGACGCCTCTCGGAGTCCATCTCAGTCGACATCACCAAGGGTCGACTCAGTAGCAGTACCTCCTTCCAGCATCGTCAAGCCGATGGCTGGCAGGTCAACACGAAGGAGGAAGTGATGGGCGTGCTTCTCCCCACAGGTCGACTGATGAGTCAGGGATTTGGTAGCAATCAGATCAATCAGCAGTTCGGCTGGAACTTCGGCAAGGGACTCTCTGTATATATAAAAGGTAGTTATTATGACTACCGTACCTACCGTCCCCAGATGGCACGTTACTTCAAGGGAAGCACGAAGAAGAATGCCTCGGGTGGCAAGGATACCCTCTTCACGGAGACACCCGCCTACAGTTACGATCTCCATCGTGAGGACTACCTCTATGGAGCAGGAGCCACTTGGAAGCTCAATAGCCAGGCCTATCTGGAGGCTGACTTCTATAGCGACAATCTGATGAGTGAGCGTGACTCCTTTGACACCTATCAGCAAGGTGGCACACAGCTCACCAAGCGTACTCATTATTACAACGGAACCTTGAAAGGTATCTTTCGACTTGGCCATTTCGGCAAACTCTCTGCCGGTATGGAGTATGTCCTTGAGACGTACAAGAGTTACAACTTCCGTTTCCAAAACATGTACTCTCTTTCTATCTTTGCGCAAGACGAGGTACGACTCTGTAGGGATTTACAGGGCGTACTTGGTCTGCGCTATATTTTCAATGAGAACTTCGGCAGTTATGCCACACCCAACATACAGTTGATGTACTCCTTCCATCCTGCCGGTGAAGAGCGCAGCCCCCTAAGCCTGCGTGTCGGATACAGTGCCGGATATCGTACACCTACACTTCTCCAGATGTACTATGAGAACGATGAGACCAAAAACATCACCATAGGCAATACTGACCTGCGTCCCGAGAAGAGCAATTATTACAACTTCAATGTATCGTACTTCAATCGTTGGCTTACTCTCGAGGCTGGTGCTTTCCTCAACGATCTCCGTGACATGATAGCCTATCGTGTCCTGACCACACAGGAGGTGGAACAGCGAGGGCTTGATCAGAAGTACCCTACAGCAACCAAGTATCAACAAAGAGACAATATAGACAAGGCGAAGGTAAAAGGTCTCCACCTGAGTGCAACACTCTATCTGCCCCAACAATGGCGCTTGGGTGGAGCCTATACCTACACGGACACGAAGGCCACCACGACCACACTCAACACAGAGACACAGCAGTATGAGACCACTACTGCCCCTACGGATCGCAGTCTTCGCCACACAGGTAGGGTCTTTGCCTCTTGGGGCCACACCTGGAAGAGCTACACGCTCGATGTGGATCTCAATGGTCATCTGCAGAGTCGTCGATGGAGTACCAGTTATGGCTGGGCACCCCGTTATAGCCAGTTCGATCTGCACACCACCCACACATGGGCCCTTCAGAAAGTGTCTCTCGTACCCGGAATAGGCGTGGAAAATATTTTCAATAAGCGCGATACACGACCTTGGAATAGCAACTTCTCCACCCTTCATCCGGGCCGATGCGTGTACGTGTCGTTTGCTGTGAAGTATAAGAGTTGAGCGTATAGTGTATAGAGAAATGCGTCGATTAGTATCCATATGGTTTGCACTTCACCTTGCACTTGTAGTCATGGGACAAGACAAGGTGCTGGACGAAGTTGTTGTGACAGCCACGGGTACACAACGACTCTTGAAGGATGCTCCTGTCCAGACGGAGGTGATATCCAGGAAAATGCTTGACAGCTATGGCGGAAAGTCACTAGAGGAGATATTGGGCGGTCTTACGGCTTCCTTTGCCTTCAATCAAGGCGATATGGGAAGTCAGATGCAACTCAACGGTCTGGGCAACAACTATATCCTCATTCTCATCGATGGCAAGCGTATCCATGGAGATGTGGGTGGTGAGAACGACCTCGGTCTCATCGATCCTCACAACATAGACCACATCGAGATCGTCAAAGGTGCGCAGTCTGCTCTCTATGGTAGTGATGCGATGGCAGGTGTGATCAATATCATTACTAAAAAACATGACAAAGAAGGACTCTATCTGGAGAACACTACACGATATGGTTCGTTCAACGATGTGAGACAGCACAACGGCTTGGGATTTACGCTCGGGAAGTTCTCAAGCCGAACCAACTTCCAATTGCAACACACCGATGGATGGCAGAATACAGCAGATGAGTGGACCGAGGCACAGGTGGTACACGACTCGCGCAACAAGACCGTCAATCAGTATACCAACTGGCAGTTGGCTGAGCGTCTTGAATATACCTTCAACAAGCATCTCGAAATGTATGCCGATGGTACCTATTATATCAAGCGTATCAATCGTCCGCAAGACGGCAACCATCCCTCTTGTGATGTCTATACCTACGATCTTCGCTATCGCAATGCCTCAGCATCAGTTGGTGGCAAATGGACTCTCCAGAGCAAGGATGCTGTGACCTTCGACATAGACTGGAACAAGCATGCCTACTTCTATGACTATACGGCTCGTACCTATGAGTACATTTTGCTCAAGGGTGAGGAGTATGGTGATCTTGATGGTGAATGGTACTCCGTGCCGATGTACCGAGGACAGAGCAAGCTCCAGAGTGATCAGCAACGCGTGATGGTACAGCTCAAGGGTGTCTTCTCCCTTCCCTATGAGAACACGCTCAATGCCGGACTTGAATACCGCTATGACTATCTCAATGCGCCTGAGCGAACCGAAAACGGCAGTGCAAGTGACTGGACATCAGCCTTGTATGTACAGGATGAGTTCAATCTCCTTCGTTGGTTCAATCTCACCGCAGGAGCCCGACTCGTGGGCAATGAGAGTTTCGGCCTCCGTCTCACACCCAAGGCGAGTGCCATGCTCTCAGCGGGTGATTTCCGTTTCCGCTTGGGATGGAGCCAAGGATTCAAGACCCCGGCTGTCAAGGAGCTCTACTACCGTTACCTTCATGTGATGGGTAGCAGTACCTTCTTCAACATAGGCAACACTTCGCTTCATCCTCAGACCAACAACTACTACAGTGCCAACATCGAGTATCGAGGAAGCAGACTCACCGCCTCTGTGACCGCATATCTCAATCAGCTCGACCACATGATAGCCTTGGTCAATGTACCTGTTGGCGAGATACCTGCAGGTATCACCACGGCTTATCTGGGTGATGGTAGTGGCAATGTGCAGGCCCGCATGTATAAGAATATGGAAGATGCGAAGACCTATGGTGTGGACCTATCCCTGGCGTATAAGGTGACCCAAGACCTTTCGCTCACATCTTCGTACAGTTATCTTGATACAGAGGCCAACCTCTATGATGCCGGCAGTGGAAGGGTACACCATGTGGTCATCGACGGAACGGCTCATCACAAGTGGAGTGCCTCGGTCGTGTATGCTCACACCTTCCGTCCACGCTATCGCCTGGGCGTCAATCTGTCCACCAGAGGAAGCAGCACTCGCTTCTATCAGAACAACGGCAATGGTAAGCCCTATCGGATATGGCGTATCAATACGACCCATGATGTGGGGAAGAGAGACAAGGCCTTGGCTTATCGCATCGAACTGGGTGTGGACAACATCTTCAACCAGGTGGACCGTACCATGCACCCCTATCATCTCGGTACTACCTCTGCCGGAACCACTGTGTACGGCACCTTCAGTATCCGTTTCAATCAAGGAAAGAAGATAAAAAATACCAACATTATTTCAAACAAATCAAACAATTATGAAGAAGATTAAATCTTTCATGCTGGCTGTCATGGCTCTGGCTATGGTAGCACCCGTTTTGACCTCATGTGATGATGAGGGCGATTCAAAGGAGAACATTGTATCGGAGTACAGCGTCAATGACCAGATGGTAGCTGCACAGAAGGCTAAGTCTAAGAAGGACGAGGCTGTTTTGCTGGTTGCTTTCGGTTCGACTTGGAACAATGCCTTCCAGGCTTTCGATGCCACCAAGGCTGCTTATGAGAAGGCTTTCCCCAATGCTGATGTATATGTCTGCTTCTCTTCCGATATCTGCATCAATCGTGCCAGTGTAGGTGAGAATGAGGACGAGAAGGGCAATATCGTAAAGCGTGACTACTACGAGCCCCGCTACCTTCTCCATGCCATCGGTGCTGCTAAGTACAGCAAGATCTACGTTCAGTCTCTGCAGGTTATCCCCGGTGAGGAGTTTGCCAATGTAGTGGCTTGCGTGAAGAAGTTCATGAACAATGGTTACATCGCCTCTGCTCACCTGGATGATGAGTATCTGGCTTCTCTCCAGGAGAACGAGTCTATCTATCTCGGTATGCCTTTGCTCAACGATCCCGTGGAAGATGTCAATAAGGTAGCTCAGGAGCTGGACAAGCTCTACATGGGAGAGGCAGCCAAGGGTGCTGTTGCCTTCATGGGTCATGGCAACCCCGACACCTACGACACCTTCAAGGCCAACGTTCGCTACACTCAGCTTGAGGAGGCACTCCAGGCCATCAACAAGAACTACTTTGTCGGTACCGTAGATATGCCCGACAACTACAAGCAGGAGGTTCACGGCCGTATGGTAGAGGCTGGTCTTAAGGGTGGCAACATCTATCTTCACGCGCTGATGTCTATCGCCGGTGACCATGCTCACAACGACATGGCAGGTGCTGGTGATGAGTACTGGGGCAATGAGGAGACAGAGGACGACAGCTGGTTTGAGTATTTCAACCACAATGGCTACAGTGCTCAGGTGACCCTCGGTGCCAACAAGCAGCCTCAGGGTCTGCTCGAGCTCCCCGGCATCCTCAATGTATGGATCGAGCACACCAAGAACGCTGAGTTCCTGGAGGATGCTTACCATTCAATGTATCCTGAAGAATAAATCTCTTTTTCTCTTTTTCTCTCCTCACTACGTGATGTAGCGAGATAGAAAAATTATCCCGTCACTCCTACGATTTTGTAGGAGTGACTTTTACCGTTTTTTTGAAGAGACGTGTTGATTGTCAATGTTTTAGACTCTGATGAAGTATGAGTAAGATCGTTGTGGCAGGTATTGGACCTGGTAGTCCGGAAGACATCACTCCCGCTGTACTTGAGGCGGTGAGGAAGAGCGATATTGTGGTGGGGTATAAGTACTATTTCCGTTTCATCGAACCTTATCTCACCCCAGGTACACAGTGTGTGGATACGGGTATGAGAAAGGAGCGTGAGCGTGCCTGTCAAGCATTTCAGTTGGCTCGCGAAGGTCATGATGTATGTGTCATCTCCAGTGGCGATGCGGGCATCTATGGTATGGCGCCTCTCATCTGGGAGATGAAGCGTGAGGAGGATGTCGATATCGACATAGAGGTACTTCCCGGTATCTCAGCCTTCCAGAAGACAGCCTCCATCTTGGGTGCTCCCATAGGCCATGACCTCTGCATCATCTCTCTCTCCGATCTCATGACGCCTTGGTCGCTTATCGAGAAGCGCATCCGTGCTGCAGCGATGGGCGATTTCGTCACGTGTATCTACAATCCCAAGAGTCATGGTCGCTATTGGCAACTCCATCGTCTTCGCGAACTCTTCCTTCAAGAGCGATCTGCGGACAATGTGGTCGGCTTCGTGCGTCAGGCAGGACGACCCGAGCAAGAGGTGACACTTACCACCTTGCTAGATTTTGACCCCGAGCAGGTAGACATGTTCACCTGTGTCATCATAGGCAATTCGCAAAGCTATCAGTACGAAGGAAGAATGATCACGCCAAGAGGCTATTATGGGAATGAAAAATTAAAAATTAAAAATGAAAAATTGGGGGTCGGTGCCTCCATCATGCATGAGTCTTTCCATACCATCCTATCGGAGATGAAAGATCCCCATGTGCCTCTGTGGCGTTTGTGGCCCTTGCTTCATGCCATCCATACCACTGTAGATTTTGGTATGGAAGAGTGCCTTTGGATGGACGAGCGAGCCACGGAGATTTTATACAAAAAGGTGAAGGATGGAACCCTCAAGCACATCGTCACCGACAGCAATATGGCAGCCAGCGGTATACGCAAGGGAGCCTTGTCTCGATTGGGCATCGAAGTGCATTGCTTTGTGGCGGATCCCGAGATGGCTTGTATAGCCAAGGAAGAAGGCATCACACGTAGTCAGGCTTGTATGCGACATGCCGCCACTCTCTATCCTGAGGCTCTTTATGTGGTGGGCAATGCCCCTACGGCCTTGTTAGAGATTTGCGATCTTACGCGCAAGGGACTCATGCATCCTGCCGGTATCATCGCGGCACCGGTTGGTTTTGTCCATGTATGTGAGAGCAAACATGCCGTGAAGACTTTGCGCGACATCCCCAAGATGATCGTTGAGGGCAGAAAGGGTGGAAGCAATATTGCCGCCACATTGGTCAACAGCATTCTCACCTATGATGATGCCGAACAATTCAAACCTGGTCGCGACTTATGAGATTTATCGTTATAGGCATTACAGACAATAGTCAGCAATACTTCACCCCCGAAGTGCTCGACATCATCCGGAAGGGACATTGCTTCTCGGGTGGGCTGCGACATCATGAGTTGGTGCGTCATCTTTTGCCCGAGGATCATGAGTGGATCGACGTTACTGCTCCTCTTTCCAAAGTCTTTGACGCTTATCGTCGCGTCAATGTCACTACTTCCCTCACTCACGAAGACCAGGGTGCAAACGTATCTATTCCCCTCTCTCATGATGTCCAGGATGCAAACGTGTCTACTCCCCTCCCTATGGGGGAGGGGTTAGGGGGAGAGGCTTTTGAACAAAACCACGTCATCATAGTCTTTGCCTCAGGCGACCCTCTCTTCTATGGTTATGCTACCACACTCTTGCGTGAGTTCCCCGATGCAGAGATGCAGGTTTTTCCCACCTTCAATTCGCTCCAACTTTTGGCCCATCGTTGTCTCTTGCCCTATCAGGATATGCGTTGCGTGAGTGTCACAGGTCGGCCTTGGAAGGGACTTGATGATGCCTTGATACTAGGTGAAGCATTGGTTGGATGCTTGACAGATAAGTATAAGAAACCCAAGCAGATAGCTAAGCGAATGTTGGAGTATGGTTTTACTCAGTATCGTATGCTGATAGGCGAGTGTCTGGGAAATCCTGACACGGAGCGTGTGGGCTCCTATGACCTTACTGAGGTGCCCGAGATGGTACTTCAGCCCAACTGTATCATCTTGCAACAGACCCATCCCCGGCCCTCGTTTTTTGGCATTCCTGATGGTGAGTTTCGTCTTCTCGATGGGCGGGTCAACATGATCACCAAGGCTCCCCTTCGCCTCATCACGCTCTCTGCCTTGGGCCTCTCTTCACGGCAGACTCTTTGGGATGTAGGCTTCTGCACAGGAAGTGTCAGTATAGAAGCCAGACTGCGCTTTCCGCATTTGTGCATAGAGGCTTTTGAGATACGGCCCGAAGGTGAGCAGTTGATGCGACTCAATAGCCGTAAGTTCGGTGCTCCTGGCATCGGTGTCCACATCGGTGATTTTCTTCAGACTCCGCTCGATGATCTCCCTCGTCCAGATGCAGTATTCATTGGTGGACATGGAGGAAAACTGAAGGAGATGGTCGAACGCATACGGAAGTATCTCCTCCCTGGAGGCATCATCGTGTTCAACTCTGTGAGTGACAACAGCCGACAGGCTTTCCTAGAGTCCGTAGGTGCGTGTGAAGAGATGCACATTACATTGGATCAACATAACCCCATAACTGTCATGTCATGGAAACAACCCTAATATATATCAATGATAAAGGGCGAAAAATAGCCCAACTTCTTCAGACTGAGTTGCCACACGCAGAGGTAGTCAGCGGAACGGCCATCCTCACTCAGCGTACGCAAGAAGAGTGGACAGGCAGAGCCATTGTCTTCATCGGTGCCTTGGGCATCTGTGTGCGCTCCATCGTGCCTCTCATTCACGATAAGCATACGGATCCTGCTGTGGTGTGTGTGGACAGTCTGGGCCAACAGGCCATTTCCGTGCTGAGCGGTCATGTAGGTGGTGCCAACGAACTGTGTAGACGTGTAGCCCGCATCTTGGGTGCTGTGCCCGTCATCACCACCCAGAGCGATGTGGAAGGTACTTTCGCCCATGGTGAAAAGATAGAGGCACTCGACCTTAAGGCAAAGCAAGAGGGACTCGTGGAGGAACTCCGTGGTGTGACGATGAATGAAGCCATTGCCGACTATCTGGGTCAGCGAGGCCATGTGCACATAGAGACCACCTATCGATATTGGCCTCATGAGGAAGGGAAGAAGGAGTTGCTCTTCCGTCCTCCCGTTCTGCACTTGGGTGTAGGTTGTTCGCATGGTTGTGTACCAGGTCTCGTACCTCAACGCATCGTGGAGGCCTTGCATGAAGCGGGCTTTAGTGAGAAGAGTGTGGCCACCATCGATACCATCGAACTCAAGCGTCACGAACCCCTCTTGGAAGCCATTCGTGAGGTGATGCCTCAGGCACGTATCGTGATACACCGTGAGGAGGACCTTCAGCACGCGGAGGTTCCCAATCCCAGCCATTGTGCCATGAAGTATGTCGGCATACCCAGTGTCAGTGAGGCTACGGCGATGACCTATGGTCCTTTGTTGATAGAAAAACAAAAGGGTAGGAGTGGTACGACCGATGTCAATGACTATACCTTTGCCCTTAGCATCAGTAGGGATGCGATGAAGTCAGGTCATATAGAGATCGTAGGAGCAGGTCCTGGCGATCCCGAACTGATCTCTGTTCGTGGCAAACGCTTTCTGGAGGAGGCCGATCTCATCCTCTATGCGAGAAGCCTTGTGCCTGAGCGCCTCACCCATTATGCCCATACCGGATGTGTCGTTCGCTCCTCGGCTTCCATGAATCTAGAGCAACAGTTCGCCTTGATGAAGGAGTTCTATGACCAAGGCAAACTGGTCGTTCGTCTCCATACGGGCGATCCTTGTATCTATGGTGCCATACAGGAGCAGATGGCGCTCTTTGACGCTCACGGTATGCACTATCACATCACCCCTGGTATCAGTGCTTTCCAAGCTGCTGCTGCAGCTCTCCACAGTCAGTTCACCATCCCCGAGAAGGTGCAGACCATCATCCTCACACGAGGAGAAGGCCGAACTCCCATGCCGGAGAAGGAACAGCTTCACAAGTTGGCCCAGAGTCAGAGTACCATGTGTATCTATCTCTCTGCCGCCATTGCAGAGGAGGTTCAGCAAGAGTTGCTGGAGGCTTATCCACCCGAGACTCCTGTAGCGGCTTGTTATAAGTTGACATGGCCCGAGGAGAAGATCTATCGGGGTCAGTTGAAGGATTTGGCCAAGATCGTGAAGGACCATCACCTCACACTTACCACCTTGCTTGTGGTGGGTGATGCCATAGACAACCGACAGGGACTCAGCCGTCTGTATGCGGACGAATTCAAACATCTATTCAGAGGACCGCACTCCCAGAACGCTCCCGAGGGGGAGGAGTAGAATGGGGACAAGAAGAGAAAACAAATATAGAGAAAAAGAAATAGGACATGCAAGGTAGCAAGAACTCAAATGTAACTACCTCTCTCCCTCGGGAGGGGCAAGGGGTTGAGGCTGTTAGGGCCCTCCGCACCGGTCTCAGTACCGGCTCTTGCGCCACAGCGGCCAGTGTGGCTGCCCTTTGGGTGCTGCTGGGACACGATGCGCCTCGTGAGGTTTGCTTCGAACTGCCCCGTGATGGTTTCCGCAACATGCACATCCAGCGTGTGGAGCATGGTTCGGACTATGCCCTGGCATCAGTCACCAAGGACGGAGGAGATGACCCCGATGCCACCAGCGGCTGTACGATACAGGCTCTGGTGCGCTTCAATGCCACCCATCGTGAGGTGCGCTTCTTCGGTGGTGAAGGAGTGGGGCGTGTCACCCTTCCAGGTTTGGGACTGGAGATAGGGGAGCCAGCCATCAATCCCGTTCCCCGGCAGATGATCACAGCCAATCTGCGTCAGTATTACTCAGGCGGACTGGAT
>JAZLII010000134.1:0-4782 GCA_045617275.1 Bacteroidaceae bacterium | reverse complement strand
GTTGCTGGCTTCGGCCAAGTATAGCAACAATGGCAGCTTCGGCCTGTACGACATGGTCAATCATTACGGTGGTGACAACTTCGGTTCGCTGGCCACCGACAAGCTCCCGGCATGGGGACAGGAATACGCCGGTGGTGTGGGCGAATCTGTCTATCGCAGAAACGGTTACGGCAGCCTGAATGCCATACAAAAGCTTGACAGCGTGCGCCAGATCAGGGCCAATGCCGACTATACCTACGACCGCATGACGAGCAGCGGAAGCACGGAGGCGTTCTACTTTGCCGGAGGCGAGAACATTCACATCTCCGAGTCCATCCATCCGCTCGCAAAGGCACATCGCCCCATGTTCAGCATGAAGTTCGAGAACAATGCCAGCAACCACTATTACGCAGAAAACTTCAGCGTCAAGGCGCAGTTCATTAGCAACGAGAATGACGTTTATTCCACTTCTGCTGCGGATGGCTTGTTGGCTATGCAGAGACGGAAATCCACCTCCATCAATCTGTACAATAACTTCTGGAACACTGTCCGCATTGGCAAGAAGAAATTCTCCTTTACCAGCGACATCGGCTTTACCCGCACTCCAAGCGTGACACTTCAATTCTCCTCTCCCTCGGGAGAGGTCGGGAGAGGGGCCACCCAATCCGGCCAGAGCACTCAGGTGAATACCCGCCACAGCACCTCGCTCCAGATTAAGCTCGGCAAATGGAAGGTGGACATGCCTATCGCTCTCGAAGCCAACTACAACTTCATTGAGACGGAACTCGTGAAACCTGAACATGATGACCACAGTCAGCGCATGAACGGATGGAAGCTTGTGCCACAGGTCAGCCCCTCAACATCGTGGTTATCAAGGGATAAGAAGTTCTATGCGTCGATGGGTGTAAGGGCGAAGTGGCTCAACCTCTCCTATCTGTCACACTACGATGACAAACGCACCACGCTCTCCCAGCTATTCGCCGAACCGAATCTGTCCATGCGCTATACCTTCAGCGGTACGTCCGAGATGAACTTCAGCAGTGGCTTCAACCATTCGGCCGGCGACATCATGGATCTGCTCACCACACCCGTACAGACCACCTACCGCAACACGTCCATGGCATCGGGCGTGATAGGCAAGAGTCAGTCGTGGAACACCAACCTGCGATACTCCAAGCAGGTGCCATTCAGCTACTTCACCTTCGGGGCGAATGCCGGCTACAGCCAGGGTAAGCGCAACGTGCTGTCGTCGCGCACCGTCAGCCAGACCTCCACGGAGAGTACGGCCCTGTTCCGCGACAGCCATACGCGCTCGGCAAGCGGCTCTGTCAGTGCCTCCAAGAACATCCTACCCCTCTTCACCAAACTGTCCGGCGAAGCCAGCATGTCGTGGGGTAGCAGCGAATACATGATGCAGGATGAGTTTGTCACCTCCTACCATACCGGCTACAACTTGCACCTGCAAGCCGACATCACGCCCATCTCCTGGCTTGAGGTGAATGCCAAGGGCGACTATGGTAAGGATTGGTCGCGCAACAAATCCACCAACCAGTCCTCTGACAACCTGCGCCTGACGGGTTCGCTGGCCGTATTCCCCATCGCAACCCTCGAGATCCGTGGTAATTACCATTTCATGCACAATATGGTGGAGCCCGGCCAGTACCAGAATGCCTCCATGCTCTCTGCCTCGGTGCAATACAAGGCCAAACGTGCAATATGGAAACTTACAGGCGATAACCTCCTCAATGTGCGCCAATACACCCGCACCTCGTTCATGGACACAGACCGCTACGTACACACCACCAACCTCATTGGCCGCACCGTGATGCTGACCTGCAAACTGCTGCTGGCAGGAAAGAAATAAAAAGTTAGTAATTAGTTATATGAATACCGTTGCAACACCCGTCCGCCGTCCGAGAGGATCGCGGTCGGTTTTTCTTCAAGGTGGAGTCAAGATACCGATGTTACAAAACGCTTCCAATGCTTACTTTTAAGTTGTTGATAATGAGATGGCATTTCATTTGCGAACAATTTGCGAAGTCCATTTTTTGCTTGTTTCTTCGTTTTTATCTACCTTTGCACGCACATCCGACAGCAGTCATTTATATGGTTATTGAATAGTAGCCCCCCTAACCCCCGAGGGGGAATAAGAATGAGGGAGGAATAACAGTTTGTTATATAAAAGTATATATGAGACAAGCATTTTCTTTCATTGCATCCATGCTTATTGTCCTTACCCTCTCTGTGGTGTCATGCAAGGACGAGGTGAAGAAGTTGCCCCACGGCATGGGGTTTGACATCGTGGGCGTATGGGAACTGACGCAGGAAGAGTGGGACTACGGCGAGGTCCGCACGGAGGGCTTCGATCGCTTCAAGATATTCTTTGACGACATGACTTTCCTGTCATTCCGCTTCGCACCCGTGGATGACAGCGATATCTTCCTGGCTGTGGATGGGGGCAGGTACCTCTACCAGGACTCCGTCTATAAGGAGATGGGGGACCAGAAGTGGGAGCACCGGCTGGTGGGCGACTCGGTGCTGAGGACAAAGTGGCCCGACAAGGTGCAGGTATGGAAACGCTACTACGGACTTGATGCCAGCACCATACAGATGATAAAGGAACAGACCCATGACCTCCAATATCACGATGAGTACGGCCATCCGGGACTGCACCTCCTCTCCCTGACCAAAATGAGAGCTGATGCACGGAAGAAATATGTCATTGGTGGGGCACTGGCTGCCGTGCTGATCGTCCTTGGTGCCATCGGCTACGCCATCTGGTCGCGAAAGCGCAGAAGGGCAGTGGAACGCCGTCTGGCTCAGTTCGAGGCAGAGCGCCAATGGGCAACCGAGGAGAGTCGCAACCAGCGCGAGGCCGACGAGGCTCGTTTCCTGCAATCCGATTATTACCAGCGCATGCGCAGGAAGATAGAGTCCGGCGAAGCAATGAGCCAGCACGACTGGGACGAGCTGGAGGCCAACGTCGCCATGTTCGCCCCCGACTTCCTGACCAAGCTCCAGTCGCTCTACCGCTTCAGTCTCGTGGAGCTTCATGTGTGTCTGCTCATCAAGGCCCGATTCACCCCGGCCGAGATCTCCACCCTGCTGTGCAAGTCGCAGAGTGGTGTCAGCAGCATCCGCAGCCGCCTGTACAAGAAGGTCTTCAACAAGAAGGGAAGCTCTATAGACTGGGACGACTTTATAATTCATAATTTATAATTCACAATTCACAAATCACAATTGATTACATTAAGCCATTCGGATTTTACAATTCATAATCAATAGGTTAACGGACTTTGCGAAGTGTTTGCGAAGTCCGTTAACTTATTGCAAAGCATTTGCGTAGTAAATGCGAACTGCATGATGGTGCCCGTTTCGTGATAGTGTTGTACTTTTGCCAACGGAAATTCAAATCACGCAAAAAACAACGATCATGAAAAGACTTATTACGACCATCGCCTTTGCGCTCCTTGTGTTCCATTGTGGAGTCTGGGCACAGACCATTGAAGTGATTGGCATGGTGCAGGACGGCTTTCTCAAGCAGATTGTCCCAGGCCTCAACGTGTCCCTGCACAAGACCGACAGTACCGTCATCAACAAGTCGCTGACTCTGACGCATGTCCAGTCGCACTACAAAGGGGGAGACCTTACCTATTATAATGTTGACATTCCAGCTTCGTACAAGGAATGCCTCATCCATGCCGAGGCCGAGGGCTATAGCGACGTGTGGAAGAAGGTGCAGCTGCCCGAAAAAGGTGACATGGAAGTGCCCATGATTGATATGCGACGAGCCAGGGAACTAAAGGAGGTGAGCGTGGTGGCCACCAAGGTCAAGATGTTCTATCGTGGTGACACGCTCGTCTATGATGCCTCGGCCTTCAAGCTGCCCGACGGCAGTATGCTCGATGCGCTGATCCGTCAACTGCCCGGTGTGGAACTGAAGGACAATGGCGAAATCATCGTCAATGGCCGCAGGGTCGATGAACTTCTATTAGGATCACGATCCTTCATGCGAGGCAACAGGAAGGTACTGATGGAGAACCTGCCCTATTACACTGTGAAGGACCTGAAAGTCTACGAGAAGGCATCGGACGAAAGCATTGCCCTGGGGCATGACGTGGGAGGGAAGACCTACGTGATGGATGTCAACCTGAAACAGGAGTACCAGATAGGCTATATTGCCAATGTGGAGGCGGCTGGTGGAACGGACAAGCGTTGGTTGGGTCGCGGTTTCCTACTCGGCTTCACGGACCGATGGCGCTACACCTTGCTGGGCAATGCCAACAATGTGAACGAGAGCCAGCACATCGGCCAGAGCGGAAACTGGTCGCCGCAGCGCATGCCCAGCAATATGGTCACTACGCGCAACGCTTCGGGAGAGGCCGACTACGTCTCGATGAACGAGAAGGTGAAGAATACGCTGACGGCCAACTATCAGCACACGACATCCCGCACAGAGATGAACGCACGCCACGAGACCTTCTTGAGTGGCATGACCCCTCTGTCGCTCACGGAGAGAACCGCAAAGGACGGGTCTCGTCAAGTCGAGGTCAACAATTTTTTCAAGCTGCTCAAGCCTTTCTATCTGACCATACAAGGTAACATTCAGCACGAGAAGACCAACGGAAACTCGTGGTCGGATTTCCGGCAGTGGGGAGATACGCTTACGGCCACCATGCTGAACACATCCATGGACGAAAGCACCAGAACCTCCGGATTTATCAGAACCGACGGAACTTTCTGTGTCAATAAGAAGACGGGGGCTGATATAGGTATCGATAATATCGTTTTTATCTATGACAA
>JAZLII010000133.1:0-19549 GCA_045617275.1 Bacteroidaceae bacterium | reverse complement strand
GTCACTTGCGCATCGTCAATCTTGTTAGGTGGCATCTTCCGTCGATAGGAAGGTGTAACTTCTCCTTGCTTCCATTGTCCCCAACAAAAAGAAGGGAACAGGAATGCTGCAATCAGCAATAAAAGATTTCGTTTCATGATTATGCAGTTTTGTATTTAACTTATTATATAGACACGCAAAGGGCGGACCCCAATACCCCTATGTCAATGTTTTTTTGCGAAAAAAGTAAAGAATCACAAAAAAACTCGCACTATCATCGCTGACGGTGCGAGGGGTGAGCTCTTGTTATTAACTAAAACTTATCCTGAATAAATCAGGTGTTTGTTCGCAAGCTATTTCTTGGTATTCACGCCATAGACTTCCTTTATGATGTGCCACTTTTCGTGCAGATCGTCCCCGTTGTGCGTTGTGGCAAGTTCGTCGAACAGATAGTTGTAGTCGTATTCAGGGTGCTTTGCCTTTTGCGCCTGTGCCCATGTGCGAAACTGGGCATCTGTCCAATGGACGATAGGTAGGTCCTTGATGACCTCATAATTCTTGATGCCAAGGTCAGCGAGGATGGACAAGGCACGGTCAATGTCGCTCTGCTCAGTCTCGGTGCTGGCATAGATATAGACTTTGTGATTAGGCACATTCTTGCTTCGGGACAACTCATCAGCCATGCAATAATCGAACCGATCTTTTTCCCATGGTGCGATGAAGCCATGCACCCACGGATCATGGGACAGGTACCTGATTCATGTGGGAGAGGAGCAAAAAAATGTGTCCTGCTCTCGCGAGCAAGCCAACATTAGATCATCACAAAAAAATTTTTAATCTATGCGCAAGTATTGTTCATAGATGCACCTCATAGGGGATGGTGAGTGTGCCGGGCCGTAGGAGGGAGAGCTACATTCGCCGTGTGCCATCACATTGCGGGTAGTCGGTACATCCCCAGAAGGTCTCTCCCTGATGGCTGCCTTTCTTTATGGTGCGTTGCCGCATTGGGGCTCCGCACTTGGGACATCGTGGTGCGCCCTCGCTTGTAGCCTTCTCTTTGATGGAGGCGAGGCGCTCCTGAGTCATATTCTCTGTAAATCCTCCTTCCTCCTTGAAATCTCCCAGTCGCTTGTTGATCTGTGCCGTGAGCAGTTGCTTTATCCTCTCGCACAGCACCACTAAGACGCATGCCGAGTGTATGGAGTCATCGGTACGGAGCAAGGTGGTAAAGCGTGTGTACTCGGCAAGGATATACTCACTGATCTCTGCCAGAGTATCCTGAGAGAGTGCAGGTGCATCCCGAAACTGGTAGTTCCTCGCCTCCACATAGCGAGGATCGTCAGTGTGCCACATGGCAGCACCATGGCGCATGAGCCAATTTAGGAAGTCGCCCTCCAGCTCACTCACGCTGGCACGAGCCACATCCAGCAGTCGCATCTCAGTCTCGTAGCTTGTCTGATGGCGCGATGACCCTTCTGCGATATTGGCGGGCACCGTGCGCGCAGCCATCTCCATCTGGTCACGCAAGCGTCCACAGGGGTCCACCTTGTAGTCCACAAAGCGCTTGCAAAATCCCTGCGTGGCCAGCTGTAGTATGTTGCCAAGCCGCCATGTGAGCAGCGTCATATAGCCATTGATGGAGTGTATATTGATCATTTTTTTTGGGGGGGTGATTTTGTTTTTTTTTTGAATTGCCGAATAATCGATGTGTCGAATAATCGAGGGATCGAATAATCGAATAATCGATGGATCGTAATGTCAAGAGCCGTGGGTGACGACTTGCCGGGGGGCTCCAAGGTTCTAGGCATGATGGTACGTATGCCCCACATCTCTGCAAAGATAAAAAGAAATCTCCAGATTGCAAAGAAAGGAAGGTGAAAGATATAATCTTTTTCCCTGTCAGATTCACTTAGGAATGCTTCATTGTCAACAGGTCCTGTATGCTGCTTGCAAGTGCAACAGAGTATTTTTTCGATTTCACCTCCACCTCCACATTCGGGTGTTCTTTCGCTGAATATCAGGTGGATGAGTGAGGTGGAGGTGACTTCCCACCTCCACCCTGGGAAGATGAAATATGGTGTTGGATATCAGTACGCCAGTATTTGCATTGCCTTATTGCATGCTGATGACTTCACCTGCCAACGATTCGTTGGTAGGTTGTGTCATGCGCATGGTACAGCCTACGGATGCTTATGTATAGCTTTACCGTCAGTTGACGGTAAAGCATGCCATGGGTATGTGGAGGGCTAAGCCAAACCACAAAGAGGCAGGCGAGATAAGTCCACTGTGAGCTTTGCCAGCTCCAAGTCATGTAGGTAATCATGAAGGTAGCATGTAGGTAATCATGTAGGTATGTGTGTAGGTGAGATTCCACCTACACGATTACGTGTGCTGAAAATCAGGCAATTAGAATAAGGAAAGTGTAAGTGAAATTCTACATACACGCCTTTAACACGTTGTATACTAGCAAAATATGCATGAAAAGTGTATGTGACAGTAAAAAAACTATGATGAAAAATCCGTGTGAACTTCAGGTTAGATACTCTTTAAGAAAAAGCATCATCTGTAGATGTGACTAGATAATGCACGAAATGCATTAAGAATAAAGCACCATCTGCCCGGTGTGAGTAGATGGTGCTTGGGGGGAGATGTGTGTTGTTGTCTCTATGTGAAACTACTTGTCGAGCAGGAAGCGGTCGATGAAGGACTCCACGATGGGGAACTGTGACTGGGGCAGCTGGCAGTGGCCGTGGCCGGCTACGATGGACCAGTCCATACGGTCGCCTACACCAAACTTCTCCCATACAGTCTTGGCTACCTTGGCTGATGCTTCTGCAGAGGGATCGGCCAACCACTTGTAGTCGGGATTGCCGAGGATGAGCAGGGCACGGGGGAAGATCATGGCGCAGAGCTCATGGTGATCGTGGGGCAAGCGATAGACATTGTCGTCGTGGAACTGCTCCTTCAGGCTCTCCATGAACCAATTGTAGTCGGTATGGTCGAGATCCTCCACCTCAGGCAGGGTGTGGCTTACACGCCATGCTGCAGCGCCACCACCACCGGGCTCCTGAGCGATGGTCAGTGCCACACGCTCATCGAAAGCACCACAGAAGAGGGCCATCTTGCCGGCATAAGAGCAGCCGGTGACACCGATGTGCTTGGTGTCGATCTTGGTGACCTCGGGACCCAACTGCTGCAGACCGTCGATGATACGGCTCAAGCCCCATGCCCACTCGCTGTAGGCACCATTGTTGATGAGGTCGGGATAGAGCTTCACGAAGGGATAGGTGGAGCGATCCTTGCTACCGCCCATCTGTGAGTAGCGGTTGACCTGACGCTCGCTATAGTTCATACGTGCAATGGGACGTCCGTCGAAGATCTGACGGGGCAGCGCATTCATGCTGGTACCTATCATCAGGGGATAGGGAGCCTTGCCCTCCTTGGGGTAGGTGATGAGGCTCGAGAGCGAGATGGTCTGGCCATTTACGGTGACATCTACCTTCAGCGTATCGCCATCCATGCGTGCCTTGACAGCCTCCTTGGTGACGGTGGGCTTCTGGCCTATCTCGTAGTGCTGGATGAGGTGTGCTATCTCAGCACGACGCTCAGCCCAGTCCTTGAAATTCTTGACTTCGCCTTTCTTGCCAAACCACAGCAGGGGGGACTTCAAGTCCTTTACCTCAGGCAGTTGCTCGAAAGCGGGATACTTGGGTTCTGCAAATTTTGCACCCGTGTTTTCTACCTCATAGACGAGTGGGATGTTTTGGGCCGATGCACCCATGCTGAGCATGAGAAGACCCGTAAAAAATAGGTGTTTCATAGTGTATTATATTTGTATAACGAATGGTCGTGGGTGGTCAAGCAAACGCTTGACCCACGGTGGCTCATTATATATTTGATGGGGACACTGGCGGAAAGGTTTAATGCCGGGGCCCGTTTTTATGCATGGGTGGCGATGCTGAAGCGCAGGGCCTGGCTGTCGAAACGGATGTGGGCGCTCTGGAAGAACTCGGGAAGAAGGCCGTTGTCGGCGAGCTCGCGGGGTGTACCGATGCAGAGTGGTTTGCCCTTGTGAAGGAGCCAGAGCTGATCGGCGGTCTGCAGGGCGAGGTCGAGGTCGTGCGTGGAGAGGAAGATGGCTCTGCCTTCCTGCTGGGTCAACTGCCGGAGCAAGAGCATGGCCTCCACCTTAGAGGGGAAGTCGAGGAAGGCTGTGGGCTCGTCGAGCAGGATGAGGGGAGTCTGCTGGGCCAGTGCCTTGGCAAGCATCACCTTCTGTCGCTCACCGTCGCTCAGGGTGTTGACCTGCCTGTCCTCAAAGGCCTTGATACCAGTGGTCCGCATTGCTTCCTCCACGATCTGGCTGTCGGCTTCGGAGAGAGTGCCCCAGAAGCCGGTGTAGGGACTACGCCCCATGGCCACCATCTCCCGTACGGTCATACCGGGCACGTCGACCCGCTCTGTGAGTACCATACCTACCAGTCGGCTCAGTTCCTGCGGCGAATAGCTTCCGATGGGTCGGCCCTGCACGAGCACCTTGCCACTCAGGGGTGGGAGAAAGGCACTCAGTGTCTTCAGGAGTGTACTCTTACCGGCACCGTTGGGACCCAACAAGCAAGTGAGTGTGCCTCGCTGGAGCGTGGCGTCGAGATGTTCCGCAATGGGGATGTGACGACCCTTGGCAGTATAGCCAGTGGTGAGGTCGCACAGCTGGATGAGAGGTGTATTATTCATATTTCCTACAATAGGTGTAGCCTTCGGCGCGATAGATGCTCTGCAGATGCTGCAAGCGCTTCTCAAATGCCTTGAAATCCTTGGCCTTAGGCTCTAGCCACTGCACCTCGCTCATAGCAGCCAGGCGAGGGAGCAGCATGTACTCCACGTGCTGGGGAGAGAGCACATACTCGGTCCAGAGGTTGCACTGTGCACCCCAGATGTAGGTCTGCTCTTCTTCTGTGAGTCCCTCGGGCATGGGCTCCATGCTGTATATCTTGCTCACGGGCACGTAGCCACCGATGCTCAAGGGCTGACCCTTGGGTTCTTTCAACTGATAGTAGTCGATATAGCAATGGCTGGTGGGCGTCATGATGACCTTATGGTGCTGCTTGGCACCCTCCGTGCCACCCTCATAGCCCCGCCACGACATCACGATGGCGTTCTCTGAGAGGCCACCCTCCAGTGTCTCGTCCCAACCGATGAGCTGGCGACCATGAGCGGTGAGGAAAGCATCCAGTTCCTTGTTGATGTAAGTCTGCAACTGTGCCTCCTTCTGCAGACCCAGTTCCTTCATCTTAGCCTGACACTTGGGGCACTTCTGCCAACGTACACGCGGGCTCTCGTCGCCACCAATGTGTATGTATCGGCTGGGGAATACATCGATGAGTTCGCCATAGACCTTTTTCAAGAACTCCAGCGTCTTGGGATTGCCTGCACAAAGCACGTCGTCGGCCACACCCCAGTAGGGCAACACCTCATAGGGACCACCTGTACAACCCAGTTCGGGATATACGCTCAAGGCTGCCACCATGTGGCCGGGAAGGTCTATCTCAGGGATGATGTTGACGTAGCGCTCAGCGGCATAGGCCACCACCTCACGCAGCTCTGCCTGGGTATAGTAGCCACTCTCAGGGCTGTCGTCGTAGAGGCCACCTGTGCCGTCCCACAGGCCCACGTTGTTGCCGATGATGGTGTGGCGGCGATACTGGCCCTTTTGAGCCAGTTCGGGCATCGACTTCACCTCAAAGCGCCATCCCTGGTCGTCGGTGATGTGCCAGTGGAACTGGTTGACGCCGTGCAAGGCCAGGATGTCGATGTACTCCTTCACAAAAGAGAGAGGGAAGAAATGTCGGGCACAGTCGAGCATGGCACCACGATAGGCGAAGCGAGGCTGGTCCTCTATCTTTGCCAAGGGGAACGATACCGTGGTGGAAGCCTCGGGCTTGATGCTCTTGCGCAAGGTCTGGACGGCGCGGAAGATACCCTCTGGCGTATTGGCCTTCACGAGGATGCCCTTGGTGCTCACCTCTATGCTATAGGCATCTGCACAGTCCGTCTGTTCCTTTTTGCTGCGCAGGGCCAGTGTGATGCTCGCCTTCTTGGCTCCGGGCTGCAGAGCGAGACGTAGCTTGGTGGCCTTCTCTATGTAGGAAGAGAGGAAGCCGGCATTGCGAGCCATCTCCTCATCGTCGGCGGGGAAGGCGATGGTACTCTGTGCGTCTACTACGAAACAGCGGGCCGTGTCGGTCACTTCGATATTGCGGGGTAGGGGTACTACCTCGTAGTTCGCTTTTTGCTGGGCAGAAGCCGTGAGGCTAAGGGCTGCCAGCGCTATGGTCAGTAAGCTCTTCATAACAGTTGTTATTGGGTGGTTGTTTTATTGTTTTTTTTCGAGGGATCGATAATTCGATATTTCGAGGTTTCGAGGTTTCGATAATTCGCCGAATCGATTTTTCGACAAATTCAGTTGTTTTTCTTCAGTATGATCCACAAGACGACGGGGGCGCCGATGCATGGGGTGATGACATTGATGGGTATGATGCTGCCGTTGGAAGGTGCGTTGCTCAGCAAGCTGCATATAAGGGCCAGACAGGCACCCATGAGCAGGGAGGTGGGGAGGAGCAGACGGTGGTTGGACGTGCCTGTGATGAGTCGGGCCAGATGAGGCACAGCCAGTCCCAGGAAGGCAATGGGCCCGCAGAAAGCGGTGGTGGTGGCGGTCTGCAGACCTGTGATGAGCAGGAGACGTGTGCGAAGCGGACGTATGCTGTAGCCCAGGTTGGTGGCATACTGGTCGCCGAGCAGGAGGGCATTGAGTGGCTTGATATGCAGGACGGCCAATGCGAGCCAGAGGAGGGAGAGCGTGGCGAAGAGAGGCAATCGCTCTGTGCTCACGCTACTGAAGTTGCCCATGCCCCATACCGTGTAGGCCTGCACGCCCTGGGCTGTGGCCGAATAGTTGAGCAGAGAGATGACACTGCTCGTCATGTAGCTTATCATCACACCCGTGATGAGCAGCATCACATGGCTCCTTACACGCATGGAGAAGGAGATGAGTGCCATCATCACCAAGCCTGCCCCACACACGGCAGCGAGTATCACCAGTAGGTAGCCACCGAGCGACATGCCACCCAGCGTCATCGTACCTCCCAAGAGTAGCATCACGATGGCGACGCCGAGGTTGGCACCGCTGTCTATGCCCAAGATGGAAGGTCCCGCCAGCGGGTTGCGAAAAATGGTCTGGAGGAGAAGGCCTGCAGTGGCTAGCGAAGCACCTGTGAGCAGCGCCGTGATGGTCTGCGGTACGCGCATCTCCCAGATGATATACCCCCAGGCACGCTGCTCAGGACGAGCCCCATGGAGCAGGATGTCGACAGCCTCCGCTTTGGGAACAGGCACCGAACCGCACAGCAACGAAGCTATGCAGAGTGCCAGCAAGGCAAGGGAGAGGGCAAGGAGGGACTTCATGACGATAACGATGACGATAACGATGACGATGACGAAGGGTCGTGGGATCGATTTTTCGAGGAGTCGAGAGGTCGATATGACGATTTTTCGAGGAGTCGATTTTTCGAAGGGGTAAGAGTGTTATTCCTTCAATTCGCAAAAATAGGTATTTTTCGTGGAAATGGAAAGCTCTGGGTGAAAAATCTGCATCAAATCGGCTAAAAGACGTTCGGGATGAAAGGGAGTGTCTTCGTAGAAGGGGATGGAGTGCGTGTTGCATGCATACACCCGGTGCTCACGGAATGCCTTGAACTGCTTGCAGATGGGGTGGTCCTCCTGCATCTGGCGGTAGGTGAGCGGCGCGTCCTGATTGTACTTCAGTATCCAGATGTCGGCCTCCAATGCCTTCTCCAGCACGTGCTCCGGCGAGAGCGTCATCGAACCGCTCTCTGGCGTGTCCTTCCACAGATAGTCTGCACCGGCATCGGCATACATCATGCCCATGGTGCTCTGGCCACCCGGTATGTACCATGTACCGCTGCTGGGACGCTCCACGACGAGGGTGGGGCGATGGGCTACGTGGCAGGCCTTCTGACGGATGTCCATGTACTCCCTCTCCACCTGTGCAAAGAGACTGTCGGCACGGTCCTTCACGCCGAAGAGCAGACCGTAGAACTTCATCCACTCGGCGCGAGCTAGGGGAGATACCTCCATGTAGTCGGCGCACTCGATGATGGGGATGCCTATGCTCTCCAGACGACCGTAGCCTCCATTGTCCTGAAAGGGAGAGGGCATCACGGCATCGGCCGAGGCTTGCATGATGCGCTCCAGGTTGGGATTGAGTCCACTTCCCAGATCTGTCATCTTGCCCGCCTTTAGGGCACGTAGTATATTGGGGTTGTGTATGTGTTCCGGTTCGCACACCCCTGCTATGGACGACCTGCAACCCAGTTCGTCGATGAGCGAACAGTGAACAGCAGTAAACACTCCCGCGCGCTTGAGAGGGATGCGAACAGGGGTACTCTCTTTGAAGGGCGAGGGAGCATCATGCTCTGTGAGCCAGTAGCGATGCAGGGTCTGCGTGGTGTCCCAGGGATTGCGCAGCTGTACGTCGATGCCGTCGGGATACTCCACCATAAGCAGATGGTGAGCATATTTCAAACTGATGGTGTCGCCCTCGTCCGTGATGAACGAAGTAGTGTGTCGGCAGGCACAGAGCGTGAGGCTGCAGATGAGGAGGACAACGAGTTGTCTTGTCTTTACCATTTTGGTTCTATCTTTATGTATATTTCAAAGTTGCGCGGAGGCATGGGGCGCGAGAGCACCGTGACGTACTCCGTGCCGAGGAGGTTGCAGACAGCCAGCTTCAAGGAGGCATCGAGATGTCGCCAAGAGAACGACTTCTCCAGACTGACGTCCGACATGTAGTAAGGCATGAGCCGCCCTGTGATGTAGTTGACCTCATTGCTGGTCGTGGTATATCGCTCGCTGTAGTGATTCCACTTGTAAGCCAGGGCCCACGTGCGCCAGTTGATGCCGACGGTGAGATTGGCCTGCCAGCGAGGCACGTAGCAGAGTTGCTTGCCGTAGGACGCATCGTTGCTGTTGAGCTCCTTGCCCTTGTTGATGGAAGGAGTCCATGCCAGATTTCCTGTAGCCTTCACATGCCACTCTCTGCCCAGCAAAGCCTGACCTTCCAAGAGAGCCTCGATGCCATAATTGTGCACCTTCTTCACATTGGCCGGTTGCCAAAAACCTTTGGCATTGGGCGTCCACAGTATCCAGTCGGTGATGTAAGAGTCAAAAGCTGTCACGTTGCCCTTCAAGCCCCATCTGTCGGACCGTGGGCTCGACCATTCCAGTCCTCCGTCGTAGGTGAATCCCTTCTCGGGACGCAGGCTGGGATTGCCCCCCGGCTGAAAGTAAAGGTCGTCCATGGAAGGATAGCGATAGTTGCGCGCCACGCTCCCCTTTAGCACCAATCCCCAGGGACGGTAGAGCAACACGTCGGCCAGCAAGGCAGGGATGGGCGCTATGACGTCCTTCCCGTAGCACTCCTCTCTTACGACTCCCGAGAGAGACAGACGCTCCCAAGGGCGCCAACGGAGAGCCAGAGATGCATTCAGTTCGGCGCGACCTCGATTGAAATTGGTACCGATGTGGAAAGGAGACTTATCCTCGCTCTTCACATGGTGATAGTAGGTACCTATCTTACCGGTGACCATCCAGTGTTCGCTGGGGAAGAAGTTGGTCTCTGCTTGCACGAAGGCTGTATGCGAGTAGGAGTGAGAGTGAGTGATGTCGGTGCGCAGTTCCTCCCGGCTCGTGGTGTAGTCGTAGGCCACGTCCTGATAGCTGTGTCCACCCCTCACCTCGGTGCTCCAACGCTCACGCTGGTGACTCCATGCGAGGGTGGTGCGCAAGGTGTTGAGTCTTTGCTCGTTGCAGAAGTCTGCCCCGTCTTTGTAGTCAACACTCAGGAAAGGCAGTCCGCGGAGCGAATGAGTCAGCCAGGCATTCATGGTCAGACGGTCCCCGTTTTTTAACGAGCCAAACACATCCTGCAGGGCATGCATCTCCTTGAAATATCCGCTTTTGTTGCGCTCCCGGGGATGATAGCTCTGTGTGAGCTGTCCCTGCTCATCGCGTATGTCTACCTTCTTGTCGTAGTTGGTATAGTGGAAGTCGTTGTCGCTCTGTGAGAATACCACCCTGGTACTCCCTTTCCATCGACGGGGCCCGTAGCAAAGACGTAGGAACTCGTCGAAGGTGCCATACGAACCCACTCCCTGCACGTACTGTAGGCAGAAGGGACGCTCCTCATGCACCATGCGTATGGGAGAAGACGAACGAAGGTCGATGGCGCCTCCCAGTCCACCACCCGTGAGGTTGATGCTCGACGCTCCGTGGTAGAGGTCAGCCTGGTCGATGAAGTAGGCGGGTATGGTGCTGAAATCCACAGTGCCCAGCATGGGCGAATTGATGCGCATCCCATTCCACAGCACTTGCGTATGGCTGGGCGAGGTGCCGCGAAACTCTGCCGTAGCCTCCGTGGCTCTGCCGTAGCTTTTGATAAATAGGGTGGAATGCTGGCTGAGGATGTCGGCCAGGGAGAGCGAGATGTTGTCGTGCAGTACGGTGGTGTCGAGCCTGGTTCGCTCCACGCCTGTATCTTGAAGACGCCGCTTGGCGGTGACGTCCACTTGGCGCAAGCTGTCCTGTCCTTGCACATGCTGTGCAAAGAGAAAAACGAATAGTATGTAGGCTATCTTGCGCATGGTCTGAAACTGCTCAACGCTCAACGTTGACCTCTGGTATAGCCCGCTCTCGCTCTGCAGAGCTGAAGCATGGCTTCGCTATGCCCTCGCTTACTCGCGGCCTTCAACGCTTAATGCTCCAAATTCCGTACACCTCGGTGGATATCTCTCCCAAGTTGGGCGACCATCCCGTCTGGGCGGTCTGCACCTTCACGAAGTGGATATAGGGAAGATTGGCAGGGCTGCCGTCAGCCTTTCGAGCATTTTTTATCTTGTAGTATCCCAGCATATTGGGGTAGTCCACCTCCTGATTGCGGAAGTAGTCGCTGCCGTCGTTGTCGGCATAGCCCCAGGCGAAGGGAGGTTCGTTGGTGTAGCCATTCTCATAGGTGTGCGTGTCCTTCAGGCGTGACCCGTAGAAGGTGTGATACTCCTCGCCCTTCTCGTTCTTCTCTGTGGGTATCCAGTCCTGGAAGTAAGAGTCGTGCGTGTTCCATGCCTCCATATAGGGGATGATGCCCTCGCCGCCCAGATTGTCCGTCCAGCGGATGTCGCTCTTGGGCGTGGTAGGCTTGTAGTAAGTGATGGCATAGCCGAGCGTCTCATTGTCCGTGCCGTACTCGCTGCCGGCCAGTTCGTACCAGGTGTCGTTGGGTAGGCCGTCACCATTCTCGTCCATGCTCACCCAGACGATGCCAGGCTCCGACTGGTACGAGTAGGGATTGCCTTTGATGGCCAGTTCGTAGTCACCGTTGGAGTTGGTGACCTTGTCCCTAAATCCGGCGATGATGTAGCCACCTTGTCCACCCAGACTCACCGACCACGTCTTACGAAAGTGGCTCATGGCCGAGTCGCAAGCCTCCAGCATGGTAGCTCCGGGATGGATGAAGTCGCCTGTGATACTGTAGCCGTTGACCTGATGGCCAGGAGCAGGCATATATTCAAAAACCGTGTCCACGAGGGCCAACTGCTTAAGATTGGGTTTCTCCTCCTGTCCGCCCTCTCCGGGATTCACCTCAATGCCCGCATCGGTGAAAGCAAAGTGGTTGGGCAAGATGCCCACACGGAAGCTGTCGAGAAGCTGCCCACTCTTACTGTAGCGGTACACCACGCCGGCCTGTCGGTAGTCCACCGCGTCGGCGAGGTAAATCTCACCGTTGGAGGGACATACGTCGATGCCATAGAGCTTATGGCGCGTCCCGTTGTCATCCACCGGAGCATAGAGGAAGGGAGAGTGGGGGAGGGCCTTGTCCGTGACGGCCATTTGGTAGACATCGTTGTTGAGTACATAGAGCGTGTTGCCGTCGGGGCTGAGCGCTATCTGCACGAGCGACTCATCACTCTCCATCGGCAAGTCGAGCTCCACCTCGCGACTCTTCGGGTCTATGCGGTAGAGATGAGGCACGTCGTCGCCGAAACTGTCCTCGCCGGTGCTATATCCTCCATCGGTGATGACCCATAGCTTGTCGTGAGCGTCCACCACCATCGATTTCGGTTGCCAGCTTCCCAGCACGATGCTGTCCGTCACCAGGTCTTGCTCAGTGTCGATGATGAGGATGTTGCGACTGTACGACCAGCAGTTGGTGAAGACCTCCTTGCCAACCTGTACCATTTCCTCCGTGGAGGCATAGCCATTGTTGGTAGGCTGGCCTGTACTGATGCTCCCTACGTACTGCATGGTCAGAGGGTTGAAGACGGTGACGTAGGGCGAGTATAGGTCGGTAATGTATGCCTTCTCCTTATTTATAATATGCACGTAGCGAGGGTTGATCATGTGCTCCGTGTCGCCTGTGGTCAGCTGGCCGAGTACGCGAAACGTGTGCGTATCCATCTTCCAGACTATGCCACTATTCTCCATGGCAATATAGGCCACCCCCTCCTTTGTCGTCAGGATGGACTGGCCCGTATCGCCCAGTTTGCGGTCGTTGGCTCGCTGGAAGATGCCGTTTTGTACCTCTTGGGTCTCTGTGTCGTAGTAGGAGAGGCTGGCGTTGCCGCTGTTGAAGTTGCCCTCGCACAGCACTATCACTCCCTGACCCTTCTGGTCGAAGTGTTCCTCTCTTCCACTCTCTATCGTGTCGCAGGAAGAAAGAGCAAAACTCACCCCAGCCAGTGCCAGGGTGAGTTTTGATGCAATGTTAAAATGTTTCACGTTCATTGTCATATTCGTTTAGCGTTTGACGCTAAACGTTCAACGGCATTTACTTCTTGATAACGATGTTGTCGATGGCAACATACTTGGGAGTTACGAGTCCCCAGTCATTCTTGTCAGTGCCGTCGAAGGTGAAGTTGATGCTGGTCACGTCCATGTTGACGGGATAGGTCTTGAATCCGTCCTGTACGTTGTTGTCCTTAGCCAGAGGTACAATGATTTTGGCCTTGCTGCCGTCAGCCTTGGTGCATTCGAGCACTACATCAAATTCGTAGCCCTCACCGCAAGCCTTCAGCATGTTGTTGTAGGCGTAGGCAACAGGAGAAAGGTCGATAGAAACTATGTGATGTGCCTTGCCGTCAGCGAAGGTCAGTTCGCTATTGTTGTCGTAAGCTACGGCGAAGTTGCCGGTAGCCTTGGCTACGGAAAGCTGCTCCATGTATGAAGCAGCATCGGGGTTAACATAGTTGGAGATGGCAAACCCGTGATCCCAACCCCAGCCGTAGGTACCCCAGTCGGCTTTCACGATTTCTGAACTGAGAGTGGTCACAGCATCGGTCCACTTGTACTCATCTGCGCTATAGATAAGCTTACCGCCGTACTGTGCATCATCGATAAGAGCGTTGTAGTAATCTCCTTCAAAAGTTACGGTGACGGTCTCGTCTTCGTTGTCCTCGCTACAAGCGGTGAACATCAGGCCTCCAAACATAAGGAGAGCCATGAACTTAATCATTTTCATCTTGTTGTTTATTTTTTTATTAGTGATACAAATATTCGTCCTCGCGAAAATGTGATGCATACTTGCGTGGCGCGGGTAGGTTTCCTGACTTGTCCCGGGCTTTGGAGCGCCTTCCCAACATGGCTGTCAGTGGCTTTAGCTCCTCCCTTTGGTATGGGACTTACAGTTGCGGGACAGTGTGGGACTCTCACCCACTTCCCTGATCCTCGCGCTTCCGGCGTTTTTCTCAAACGCGACTACAAAGGTACAACAAAAAACGCAATTCTTCTACTCTTTATGGTTAATATTTCGATTAAAAGCAGTAAATTTGTGCCCAAAATGAATAAAGCAATGAAGTACAATACTATCATATTTGACCTCGACGGCACCCTCACCGACACCCTCTACGACCTCATGCTCAGTACCAACTATGCCCTTCGTGAGATGGGCTGGCCCGAGCGAACACTGGAAGAGGTGCGTCAGTTTGTAGGCAACGGTGTGCGCCGACTCATGGAGCAGGCCGTACCCTCCGATACAGAAGAGGAAGAGTTTGAGGAGTGCTTCCGTATCTTTCAAGAGCACTATGTGGAGCACTGCCAGGACCATACGGCGCTCTATCCCGGCATCGCAGAGCTTCTTCAGGAGCTTCGTAAGCGTGGCTATAAGATGGCCATCGTCAGCAACAAGCTTCAGGCTGGCGTGGACGAACTCTATCGCACGTTCTTCCAAGACACCATACAGGTGGCCATAGGAGAGCGAGAGGGAGTGCGTCGCAAACCCATGCCAGATATGGTACAGCTCGCCCTTGAGCAGCTCGCTTCTACTCCTGAAGAAAGTATCTATGTGGGTGACAGTGAGGTCGATATGGCGACAGCCCGCAATGCTGGCCTTCCCTGCATCTCCGTACTTTGGGGCTTCCGCGATCAAGACTATCTGCGCGAGATTGGGGCCTTCCACATGGTCTCCACCCCTGCAGAAATCCTCAATCTCGTATAGCTCATGCTTACCTTCCGTTCTGCAAATATCGACGACATCCTTTTCATCGCACGTGGATTTCACATGGCGATGCTCTATGAAGATGTGCCTGAGAGTCAGTTGCGCACCTTCGCCGATGTCATCTGCGTGCGTGAAGATGTACTCTACTCGTGGCGCAATACATTGATCGCGCAGTGGGACGATGCCTCCGTGGGTATGCTCACGGCCTACGATGGTCGCTACTATCGTGAGATGCGTAGAGTCACCATGGAGCTGGTGAAGGAGCATCTGGGAGTGGAGTTCCCGGGTATGGAGGATGAGGCTTGTGCAGGCGAGTACTATCTGGACTCTTTGGCTGTGCTGCCCGAGTGGCGGGGCAGGGGCATAGGCAAAGCATTGTTGCAAGAAGGCATCCGCAGAGGACAGGCCTTGGGGCTCACAGTCACTCTGGCTGTCGATCCTGTCAATGAACAGGCTCAGCGACTCTACCGTTCCCTCGGTTTTCAGTCCGACGGCGAACTTTTTATCTTCGGTCACACCTATTGGAAGATGGCTATTCCCCTTCGTGGTTGATATTCCCCTTCGTGATTGATTTTCCCCCTTCGTAATTGATATTCCCCTTTGTGGTGGATATTCCCAAACTAAGAAAGGCCCTGTCTTGTTGTGACAGAGCCTTTCTTCTTGTATGCGGGCTCCCCCGGCAGAGGAGGAACTCATGTCTTGGGTCAACCTACATTAGTTGAGCATGTAGGTCTTGGTGGCACCCTTATAGGTGGCTTTCACTACAGCGCGACCATCGGTGATCTTACCAATCTCAATCTTCACGCTGGGATCGGTGGCGCTTGCCTCGATCTTTGAGTTGGGAGTGAGGCGTGCATATGCTTGATAGTGATCGGTCTGAGTGTAGCCGTTCTGGTTGGTAGAGAGGATGGCAGTCTGAGGCAGGTTGACCTTGATGCCATCGACGGTGATGGTGAGAACGGGAACCTCGGGGCTCTTGATGTCAAGACCATTCTTGACGAAGCAGATACCCTCGATGTCTACGAGACCCTGAGGCTTCTGGGGCTGCTGGGGACGAGCCTGCTGGCGACCACCGAACTGACCCTGGCCCTGAGGCTGCTGAGGCTCCTCGATGTTGGGACCGTCGACTACGAGATAGATGGCGTGCTTGCCAGTGAGACCCTCTACTGCGGGCACTGCTGCCTCTACATAGATGGGCTGTGCTGCGCCACCGAAGCCGCCGAAACCACCGGGACGGCCGCCCTGCTGACCACCCTGAGCTGCGGGTACGTCGATGACGGCAATTTCCTTACCATTCCAGGTGCTGTTGGCATAAGGACCATCGAGCATCACGTGGAGCTTGCAAGCCTGACGGCTGGGAGTCACCTTAATGCGAATCTTGGTTCCGTCACCCTGCTTGGTGCCGGCAAAAGCCTTACAGCCCTTGGTGTCCTGAGCCAGACCACCGAAACCGAAGTACTTGAAGCCGATGATAGCACCGTTCTTCAGACCTGCGATCTCCATGTGGTTGTTCCACACGTCGCGCTGATCCTGCATAGAGTTGTGATCGGTGACATAGCAAGCAATACCTGCTGAGTAGTAAGCATAAGGATTGAGACCGAAGATCTGGAAGCCCTCAGAGGTAACCTCTGCGCCAGTGTAGTGGTCGCCATTGCTTGCCTTTGCACTCCACTCGTTGTTCTTGGTATAGGGATCGTAACCGATGATGCGGAGTTTACCGCCCTTGGCAACGGGCTTGCTGTCCCACTCGATCTTCACGGGAGCTACCATGGTCTGACGAGCATTGGCGAAACCACGTGGTGGACGATGATAGAAGACATACCATTGACCGTTGATCTCCTGGAGAGAACCATGGGTGTTGTGAGCCCAGTTGGTGGTGGTGAGCTTAGAACCATCCTCGTTCAGGACAACGCCACGAGAGTCTACGAGCACACCGCCTGAACGCCAGGGACCCAGAGGAGAGTCACCGTAAGCATAGCGAAGGGCAGAGTTGGTAGAGCCCAGACCGTAGTCGGGACCAGAGTAACCAGAGAATACCATTACATACTTGTTGCCCACCTTGCGGATAGAGCTTGCCTCGAAGAAGTTGAACTCGCCGGGGTTCTGGCCCTTCATCAAAGTAGGATACTGAGTACCTTCGGGATCGCGTACCACGCCGTAGCGTGCAGAAGCGGGGATGAAGTAGTCCCACAGCTTGGTGCCGGGACGCATGCTGTACATGGTGTTCTGGTCGAGCTCACAAGCGGTAGAGTGCTGGAAACCATAGTACACATAAGCACGGAAGCCCTTGTCGTAGTCGGGATCCTTCTTGTCGGTGATGGTCTCGATGAATACGGAGGGGTCGAAGTCGATCAATGAGCCCTGTACGCAAGAACGCTGGTCGGGCTGGAGGTTGATGGGCTTGAAAGGACCGTTGGGACGATCGCCCTTGGCCACCATTGCTACACGGCGGTTACCGCGAGAGTGGGGGTAGAGGTAGTATACCTTCTTGCCATTCTCCTTTACCTCTACGAGGTCGGGAGCATACATGGTGTCCCACTGGCCGTCTACGTAGTGTGTGAAGATGGGACCCTCATCGCGCCACTGGCTGAGATCCTCTACGGGAGCAGACCACATGCGGATGTCGGGACCGCAATAAGCCGTGTTGGTAACGTCGTGTGAACCAATGATGTAAGCACGCAGCTTGCCTGGATTGTCAGGATCCTCGAAGACGCGAGGCTCACCATCGGGTACATGCTCCCAAAGGGGCAGGTAAGGATTCTGTGCCTGCATGGACAGTGCCATGAAGAGGGCGGAAGCCAAGGTGAAAAATTTCTGTTTTTTCATGATTTTATAAGTTAGTGTTGAATTAGGATAGTCGGTCAATTCGCTGATTTGCTTGCAAATATACAAAAATGTTGGGAAATACCTAAACTTTTGCCGTATAATTTGCAGGTTGTGATTAAATAATAGCTTCCCACGCTTGTGGTCAGTCGTGACTCAGCAGCTGTTCAAAAGCCTCAATGTCTGCCTCTGTGGTTTCCCATGAGGTAACGAATCGTACCTTGGACTCTGTCTCCCCACGTGGCCCCCAGTACTCAAAGGTGGCATGCTCGAGGAGTCGGTCGATGAGGGTGTTGGGAAGGATGAAGAACTGCTGATTGGTAGGCGAATCGATGAAGGGACGATAACCCTTTTCCTCCAGCGCTTTGCGCAGACGCAGAGCAAGAGCCACCGTGTGCTTTCCGATGCGCAGGTAGAGACCTTCGCGGAAGAATGTTTCGTACTGCATGCCGAGCAGACGTCCTTTGGCCAGTACGGCACCGTGCGCCTTCATCAGTGTGAAGAAACGAGGCAAAAGGTCTGGTCGACGACATACCACGGCCTCACCCATCAGGGCCCCCATCTTCGTACCGCCGATGTAGAATACGTCGGCCAGCTGGGCAAGGATGGGCAGCGTGACATCGGGAGAGGCCGCGAGGCCATGACCCAGACGAGCTCCATCTACGTAGAGAGGGATGTGGTAGCGATGGCAGATGTCGGAGAGGGCAGAGAGTTCGTCGCGGGTATAGATCGTTCCGTACTCCGTGGGAAAAGAGATGTAGAGCGCCCCAGGAGCCACCATGTGCTCATAGGTGTCGTCTGCATAGAAGTTGTGCAGATATGCCTCCACCTCTGCAGGGCAAACTTTCCCCTCGTGGCTGGGCACGGTGAGTACCTTGTGGCCGAAGAGCTCCACGGCTCCTGCCTCATGCGCATTGATGTGACCCGTATCGGCACAGAGCACGCCATCGGTGCGAGCTAAAAGGGCATCGAGCACAGTGGAATTGGTCTGCGTGCCGCCAATGAGGAAATGCACGGCTGCTTCTGGGGCCTCGCAAGCCTGACGGATAAGCGCCTTGGCCCGCTCGCAGAAGTTGTCCTGGCCGTAGCCCGACGTCTGCACGTCATTGCACTCCACTAGGGTCTGGAGCACCTCGGGGTGTGCTCCAGCCATGTAGTCGCAATCAAAATGTATCATACAAACGAAGGTGGCTTACTTCTTGAGTGACTTCAGTGCGTCGTTGACAGCATCGACAGTCTCCAACACCTTCTTGGTGGTCTCACCAGCCTTCTGTGCCTTCTCTGCTACATCGTCGAGCGTAGCGGCAGCCTCGCTTACCTTGCTGGCAGCATCATCACCGGCGATAGCGGCAGCAGCGTCGGCGGGAGCACCTGCCACTTCCTCTGCTCCAGCATTCTTCATCTCGCTGACAGCTGCAGCTGCAGCCTCCTCAAGGTTCTTGTTGCCCATCACAACGTCAGCACCGATGCCCTTGATCTTCTGCCAGAGAGTCACCTTCTCCTCCTCGGAGATCTCACCCTTGACAGCCTTCTCTACGAGAGTCTTCAGTTCGCCGTCGTTCTCGATGGCATCCTTTACTGCGGGAGCAGCTGCCTCGATGCCTGCCTTGAGGCTTTCTACCGCGTTGTTGAGAGAATCGTTCTGAGCGGCATCCATAGTTGCACTGCTCTGACCACCACATGCTACCAAAGCCAGGGTAGCTACTGCTAAAAGAATCTTTTTCATAATAGTAATATGTTAAGTGTCTAAATTGCTGATGCCAACTTGCCCCGTAAGCCTTGGACTATATTCTGCGGAATAGAACTTAAGCCCCGCGACTCATCGGCACTTTTCAAGGCAAAGTTACTGATATTTGGCTTATCAAGCAAAGTTTTTTGAAAAAACGTGATGACATATATAATAAATATGTATATTTGCGCAGTGAAATGAACTTTGTTTTATAAAAAATCAATATTATGAAAAAGACATTTGCAATGTTTTCTGCAATGTTGCTCTGCGCAACGCTGCAGGCACAGGATGTGAAGAAAGAGACCATCGACGATGGCGGTACAGGTGCTTACAAGGCTGTAATGGCCAGTGATGCTACTCTCGCCACCCACACCGTGTTCAAACCCGCCGACCTGGCACCCTTCGGCAAGAAGGAGAAACTGCCTGTGCTGGTATGGGGCAACGGAGCATGC
>JAZLII010000132.1:0-27243 GCA_045617275.1 Bacteroidaceae bacterium | reverse complement strand
GGCCGTTGCTGTTGACCTCAGTGTTGAGGTTGTATGCACCGCGTTCCTGTGGGTAATAGGCAAGGTTCAGCACGCGCAGGCCCGTGGCGCTGCTGTAGCTGTTCTGCGCCTTCTGGGGGTAGAGCTCGCGCTCGTAAACCTCTCTTACATAGTGGTTTGACAGCTGCTCAAGGTCACTCTTGATGTGGCTTGGCGTCAGTGTGGAACTTCTGCGCGTGAAGATGGGATCCACGTTGTACCAGCTCAGCAGGGCGCGGTTGTATCCGTATCTCACGTCATCTGTCAGACGGCTCTCGGGGAACATGCTCGGGGTACTTGCCAAAGTCCAGTACTGCGGTGTTCCGATGTCCAGTTTCATGGTACTTCCCTCGAAGTCATCCAGATAGCTGGCACCGCCCTGCACGCGCTTGTTCTGCCCGGCCATCAGTTGTGCGAATTCACCGTTGAAGCTGATGAGGCTGGGCTGGGTGGAATGAACCAGAGGCAGTTTGGCCAGCATGTTTGTCAGCCATTGGCTCTCCCGCTTCCACGAGATGTGTGCGCCCCAGAGCGAGTTCTTCAGAGGTTCCTCGCCCATAGGCACCTTGGTGGTGATGGGCTGCTCGTTGAGGAACATCAGCGAACCGCCGATGGTAAGGTTCTTGTTGAACTCGTAGTCCATATTCATGCCCACCATCGTCTTGCGTTGCATGCCGTATTGCTCGTTGCTCTCCACAGATGCGTTGACGGGTGTGCCGGCATCGATGATGCTGCGGTTGATGATCTCCACCGTACCGCTACTGTAGTTGACCGTATAGTCCGTATTCTCTACCAAGGTCATACCACCTGCGGTCACTACCACGCTACCTTCTGCAATCTGAGAACCCAGTTCGATGACGCTACCATTCTTGCCTTGATACTGGCCTGTGAGTAGGAACTTGTCGTGCTCGGCTATCTGCTTGGCCACAGTCTTCGTACTGTCGTAGAGCTCGGGGAAACAATAGCGGCTTGCTACCTCGTCGTCGCCTATCCATTGGCGCAGATGCTCACCAAAAGGTTCGGCTACGGGAAGTATGATGCGTCCCTTGCGTATGGTGTAGTCTTCTACGTAGTCAAACTGGCCGTTGCTGTTTGCATGATTGTTGGCATCGAGACGGTCCAGATTCATGGCCTTGAGCAAGGTCGTTCCCTTGAGACGATCCTCAGGAAGGTAAGTTTGGTAGACACCGGCAGAGTCGTTCTGGTACTTGATGTCGAGGCGGAACTTCTGCTTGCTGGTCTGTGTCGCCCCCAGATTGTAGATGTTTTTCATCATAAGGCGCCATGTGGGTAGCTGGGGACTACCTGTGGTACCCTTGAGCAACTTCACATAGAGAGCCTGTGTGTTGTCCACAAGGTCGTTGCTGAACTCACCCACCTGATAGGTCTGGCCGTTGTAAGTGTACTCGAAAGCTACGGCCAGTACGTCATCGCTCTGCAGTGTGGTGTTGAGAGAGATGTAGCCGAGCGAAGGACTCAGATAGTAGTCGCTCTTGCTCAGCAGACGGGCACTTTGCAGCTTCTCGTAGTCCACGCTACCCTCCAGTCCGATACCATCGAGCACCTCGGTGGTCTGGCTTATGTGGCGGGCATCGGGATAGTTGTTGGTGATGGTGCTATATTCGTTATTTGCCTTATTGCTTGGCACGGCTATGCCACTCCCTCCCCACATGTGATTGCCGATGTACGACGATTCACCCAAGTCTGTCAGTGCGATGATGTTTCGATTGTTTTGCGTGGTGGCACTCTTATTAGTAACCCACACCTCAATGCGCGTGATGGTTACACCGCTGGCAATGGTGGGCAGTGACTTCATGTTTTTGTCAAACTGCTGACGGAAAAAATGGCCCAGGAAGAAGTGGCGATTTTCCTCGTACTCCGTGGCACTGAACTCGAAGTTGTTCATAGATGCACCACCTTTACTGCTTACGCTCTTGGACGAAGACTTTTTCTGGCTCACTACGGTCTGCAGACGCAGTTTGCCAAATTGCAAATCTGTGCGAACACCGAAAAGGCTCGAACCTCCACGCATGAGGCTGTTGTTGGAAGGCATGCTCACGTTGCCCGCTTCCACCAGTTTGACGATGTCATCCTCCTTTCCGTCAAACTTCAGGTGAAGGTCCTGTGTGTTCATGCTAAACTCGGCATCCGTGTCGTAGTTCAGCTTCAGTTTCACCTTGTCACCCACGCTACCGTTGAGGCTGAGGTCGATTTTCTCGTCAAAGTCGAAGCCAAAGGTCTTGCGACGATTGGCTGCAAGGGACGGATTGTCCACGTTTTTCATATTAGCACCCAGCTTGATGGATGCGCTACCCTGAGTCTTTATCTGTACACCACCTGGGCCAAATATCTTCTCTGCAGGACCTAGGTCGAAGTGCATATCGGTGAAGTCAAACTTGTCATGGTCGCTTTGCTCGTATGCCTCAGCGTTCTTCTCGCGGAAGTAGCGCTGCATACTCTGTTTCATACTCCATTCCTGATACTCTTCCTGAGTCATGAGTATGGGGGCGCTGAGATAGCTTGCTACGCGGGTCAAAGGAGCCAGTTTGCTGGCAGGGAGAAGGCTTCCCGTGCTTCCGCTGGCATTGCCTGTACTGGTCTTGGTCGTGTTGCCAGCACCACTGGCGTTGTTTCCTCCTCGATTGCCGGTGTTTCTGTTGCCTGTGGTCTGGCTACCCCCCTGTGTGCCAGTGGTCTTGCTGTCTCCGGTGGTAAGCGTTGTACCGATGGTGTAGGTGTCGTCTTTTTCATCGTAGCTCACCTCGGTCTGTACATTGTCAGGGTTGCGTAAGTCTGCTCCCTTCTTCTTGATGTCTTTGGTACTCTCTACGTCCGTCTTTCTCACGGAGTAGCGTGGCGTTTTCTTTTGCACGGTATCGGCAGGAGCCTCCGCCATGTTGGCGACATGACCATACGAAGGCGCAGCTGCCAAGGCTATCACGCTCAGCAGCAATACGCAAATCCATGTCGCTATTCTGTTTCTCATAAAGAATGGTTGTTCTCCTCGTTCTTATATCTCAAATGTCACGGCCAATTCTTTCCGTCATTAAAGATGCGTTTTTTAATTTCCACCGATGATAGATAGACTTACACTTACAGCATCTTCAGTGCCCACTTGATGACCTCCTCAACCTTAGCATCGGGATTCTCGGTAAGTAGTTTGACCACCACCTTTTGGGTAGGAGCTGGGCTGAATCCCAGCATGGTCAGGGCAGCAACAGCCTCGTCGCGCACTTCTTGGTTGACAGAGGGCGTGTTGCTTACCACGCCAGTGACGGAGGCTTGGCTGGCATCGACGCTAAGAGTGGCTATCTTGTCCTTGAGGTCCACGATGATACGCTGTGCGGCCTTGGGGCCAATACCCTTCACTTGCTTGAGCATCTTGTCTTCCCCATTGATGATCACATTGCACAGTTCGGCAGGTGTGAACGCCGACAGGGCCATGCGTGCCATGCCCGGACCGATACCGCTTACGGTGATGAGCTGCAGGAAGAGATCACGCTCCAGTTTGGTGAAAAATCCCCACAGCGTCCAGCCATCCTCTCTGATCTGTTCGTAAGTATAGAGACGTACCATCTCCATATCCACTTCCTTGCCTTGAATGGCGCTGAAGGTGTTGAGTGAAATGCCCAGTGTATAGGCTACTCCACCCGTCGTCTCCAGTACGGCATCTGTGGGAGTCAACTCCACGAGTTCGCCACGTATGTATTCTATCATAATGCGGTCTTTTACTTGTATTTAACTACTATATAACGAAAAAATACACTTTTTATTGCGTGTGCGTGGAAAAAAATGTATTTTTGCATCAAACTTTATTTGAAGAACGATGAACTACGACGAACTGTTACAGGTGGCCATACAAGCCTCCATTGAGGCTGGCAGCGAAATCATGAGGATATACAATGACCCGGCGCAAGACTTCGGTATAGAGCGCAAGGCCGACAATTCACCACTTACATTAGCCGATAAGGCTGCCCATCACTGTATTATGTCTTTTCTTGACAAAACGGAGATTCCTGTGTTGAGTGAAGAAGGGGCACACGATACCTACTCAAAACGCTCCGCATGGAATGTCTTTTGGCTGGTCGATCCCCTCGACGGAACCAAGGAATTTATCAAGAAAAATGGAGAGTTTACCGTCAATGTCGCTTTGATAGAGCGTGGAACCCCAATACTAGGCGTTGTCTACGTTCCTGCTAAGGACGTCCTTTACTATGGCATTGTGGGGAAAGGGGCTTTCCGCCGTGCTGATGGATTGGAGGATAGTCTTCCTTTAGCTCAGGAAAAGCATGATGATTTTGTCATTGTAGCTAGCCGCTCCCACCTCTCACCGGAAACACAATCCTATATAGATGATTGTGCTATGAAGTATGAAAAAATACGTACAATATCCAGCGGCAGCAGTATCAAGATATGCTTGGTGGCAGAGGGTACTGCGGATGCCTATCCCCGCTTTGCTCCTACGATGGAGTGGGATACTGGCGCGGGAGATGCTGTGGCTCGCGCAGCAGGAAAAGTAGTGCTACAGGCGGGAAGCTATGATGGGTTGCCATTCGAGGAGGGGCTCCCACTTACATATAATAAGGAAGATCTTCATAATCCCTGGTTTCTCGTCAAGTAAATTTTAGACGAATCCATTTTCATTTTGAAACGTATAGGACTACTAAGCGATACGCATGGCTACTGGGATGATCGCTACCTAGAGTATTTTGAGTCGTGCGATGAGATATGGCATGCAGGCGATATCGGGTCGATGGAGCTTGCAATGCGCCTACAGGAGTTTCGTCCTTTTCGAGCTGTCTGTGGTAATTGTGATGGTGGTGATCTTCGTAGGCTGTATCCAGAGAAGCTGAGATGGAACTGCGAGGGGGCCGATGTACTGATGACTCACATTGGTGGGTATCCGGGGCGCTACGATCCTCGTATCCGCCGTCAACTATATACCCATCCGCCTCAGCTCTTTATCAGTGGGCACAGTCATATTTTGAAAGTACTCTACGATGATACTTTAGGCGTGCTCCATATCAATCCAGGAGCGGCAGGTCTGCAAGGCTGGCACCAAGTGCGTACTCTAGTGCGCTTCACGGCCTGCGAAGGGAATTTCCGAGATTTGGAAGTCATAGAGATACCTCGATAAAAAAGAAGAAGCCTCAGGGTTTTACCTGAGGCTTCCTTCTTTTATTATATATAAGGTGTATAGACCTTAAAAGTGCGGATTAGCGTACGCGGTAACGAACCTCCTCGGTGCGGAACTTCTTCACGGTGTACTTGTCCTTAACGTCCTTCAAACCGGTAGCGGTGATGATGCTGACACGGTTCTTGTCGTTCTCCTCGAAGGGCTGAACGGTGTCGCCAAAGTACTCAGCGGTGATGATCTTCTCGTCTACACCAGCATCTACGAGAGCCTTAACGGTCTTCTCGCTACGCTGCTGAGAGTAGCCCATGTTGATCTCGGGGTTACCGGTACCACGGTCAGCGTAAGACTTAACGCTTACCTTGCACTCGCGGTGATCCTTCAGGAAGGCAGCGATCTTAGCGAGCTGCTGATCAGCATCGATATAGTCGCTCTCGCGGATCTCATAGAATACGTTCCAAGTGATGTTGCCACCCTCTACACGAGGAGTGAAAGCGTCCTCGTTGTACCAGATGGTATCGATGCGGGTAGCCCACTCTTCAACAACCTCCTTCTTATAGGTCTTGCCAAGAGCGATCTTTACACCAGCCAATACGTTGAAATACCAGTCGGCATTCTCAGCATGCTTGCTGTTGTAGTGGTCGGTCAGTACATTGGCCATACCCTCGAGGTTAACGCTTACGCGGTCAGAGCAACGGAAGTCGAAATCCAAACCGAAGCGACCAACGGGCTTGATAGCGGTAGCGTCATAGTAGTGGCTCAATACGGTGGGGTTGACAGCGTACAGATCGCCAGCCTCATCATTGTTGAATGCTACGTTAGCACCAACACCACCAATCAGGTTCATGCCGAATACACGGTTGTACTTGTAACCTGCGATAGCGTTTACGATGTTGAACTTAACGTCCAAAGCGGGAGCTACGTAGTTCCACTTGAAGGTGTTGTTCTCAAAGTGGAAAGCATCTGCGGTGTTCTGCTTCCAGCCACCCTTGCTCTGCCATGCGCTAGCGCCAAGACGGAGAGCCCAAACGGGAGTGAACTGATAACCAATTGCAAACTGAGCGTTGGGAGAAAGCAGGTCGGTGAACTTTGCCTCGCCCAGGGTGTGCTGAGCACCAGCCTGCAACTGCAGGAACCAGTGATGGTTGAAGGTGTACTTGGCATTCTCAGCCTGCTGAGCGTTGCCAGTCAGCGCAACAAAAGAAAGCGCTGCAACCAAGAGCATCTTGATCTTCTTCATACTTTTTTTGTTTTTGTTAATTAAAGATTTATTTTTTCTTGTTATAGTCTCATTTGCGGCCTTTTAGGGCCTTGGGCGCACTTTTGCACCTAATTATCTGCAAAGGTACGCATTTTTTTTCATATAGACGTCATCTTTCCCCCTATTTTTTTATAATGTAATAACAAAAAGGGGAAAATAGGGTAGGCGATTGAAATGAAGCACGTCTATTCTTAATGTGGTCTTGGCCCCCTGTTTATGAAAAATGCGTGCTTTAAACGGTCCGATGTTGCTTAATTGTTGTACGTGTGGAGGCTGTCCATGGCAGATGGTAGGTAGTGTATGCCGTACCAGGTGATCTGTAAGGCGAGAAAAGCGAGGATGAGTATGGTGATGGCTTTCCATCCGCGCTTGTTTTGCAAGTGAAGATGCATGAGAGATAGCAACCAAGTGGCTGCTGCCCAGTTTTCCTTGGGGTCCCATGCCCAGTAGTCGCCCCATGCCTGGCGTGCCCAAATCGATCCTGTGATCATACCGATGATGAGAAGGGCAGAGGATGAACGCATGAATCGGTCTGACAGTATTTGCCATTGTTCCTTTTGTCTCCAGGAACCTGCAAGCCAAGCTACTAAGGACATGGCCATGAGGGAATAGGCAAGCATGTAGATAAACAGATGGGGTACAAACCACCACGACCGCAGGGCTGGCATCAGCGTACCAAAGTTGATTTTTGCTACCGTCAGTACGGTGAAAAGTGCGGTAAGGCTGAGTGTGATGGGAACTACTAGCTTGACTTTCCATTTGGCGAAAAGGAGTAAGATCGAACCGGCAGCTAGCAGCGCCATGCCCAAGTAGATAAATGGCAGCCAGGGGTCGCGAACCAGTTGAAGCACTGTGTAGCGCTCTGCCTCCAGGTCATAGCTGTCTTGAAAGATAGTGTACCCTTGATACTTGCCAGGATGATTGACCGAAACCTCCATCTTTTCGCCTCCTATGGTAAGCACGCTGGTGAACTGTCGCGGACTCTTACCGTCAGGGTAGTAGTCGATACGAAAATCTTCGAGAGTCACCTGAAAGGGCAGGGGTATGATGAGGCCTTCGGAGGTGTAGGAGAAGTTCATGGGTTGTTCCCGTCCCACCATCATCTTGGACCGGTTCACGTCGGGGGCTCCGAAAAGTGCGGCCCAAAGGATGATGAATATGCCCAAATGGTTGAGTATGAATCCCATTTTCGCTTTCTTCTTCATGCCGTTGAGCAAAGTTATTGCTAAAGATAAAAGAAGCACAGCGGCGTAGAGTGTGAATGCGAAGGAGTGGTGCAAGGGTACCGACCATGTGCCCTCCACGGCCAGAAGGATGGCTCCTAATATAAGCAGGATACGTGCAGTGCGAATGGACCCTAATGTCTTGACGATCCAGTTCTCTTGAGCAAAATGATACAAGGCATAGGCCGCCAGTAAGAAAAAGGCTGCCAGCAGGGCTGAAGATGGAAATGCTAATGTCTGTATGAGAGTGTCCATGTGCTGATGAATGTGGCTTGCTTTTTTGTCGGTTAAGCCTGGGACAGTGTGAATTTGTAAACTTTTAAGTCGTAAATTAGCAGATTTCAAGCAATGCTTTGCATCCTTCCAAACAGTCACGCCAAGTGGCTTCAAAGTCATCTGTGTACCATGGATCTGCTACATCGCCGGGGCGTGAGGTGAAGTCCATAAGTAAGGAAATCTTGTCCTCTGGATCATCAGGGATGATGCGCTGGATATTTCGAATATTCCACCGGTCCATGCAGATGATGAAGTCAAAGTTGCCGTAGTCTTCCCGACGCACTTGTCGTGCACGTTTGCCTTTACATGAAATACCGTGCTCTGCCAGCTTGCGCTGTGCCGGAGGGTAGACAGCGTTGCCCAACTCCTCTGTGGAGGTGGCTGCCGACTCTATGTAGAAGTCGTTCTCCCGTCCAGTCTTTTTGACAAGATCTTTCATGATAAACTCTGCCATCGGACTACGGCAAATGTTGCCGTGACATACAAAAAGTATCTTTTTCATTTTCTTTGGTTCTCAATGTTGTAACTTCTTGGCATTTTTGAATTATCGGTATCTCGATGTTTCGATATTTCGGCTTCTTGACTTTTCGATGATCAAATTTGCAGTCTGATGACCACCATCCTTTTTTACCAGCTTCCCACGCCGCCACCACCGCCGCCACCGCCGGTGAAGCCGCCGAAGGAAGAGGAACTGTTGGGGTCGTGGCTATTGGTCTGCACAGCCTGTCGGATGGTATGGTCGACACAGTGGCTGATGCGGTCGGCCAGCATGTAGGAGGAGAAGCGATGGTTGCCCCCTGTACACTCGTACCAGCTTGGGGCAGGCATATCTAAGTTCTTGAAATGCTTCTGCCACTTGTCTGTCAGACCAAATACCATAGCGTAAGGAAGTACGTCGTAGAAATACTCGGGGTTCTCGTCCACCTGTGCCTTCAACATCGGCAGTTCGGCTTTCTGGATGAACTCGCGGAAGCCCAGCAACAAGGACATCTTCTCCATGCGGTATGCTGTGTCTTTTGCCAGACGGTTGCTTAGCAGAGCTACCAGCCAACTACTACCGATGACGATGTTGAGGAAGGACTGAGGCAGCAGGTAGTCTGGTGCATTGTAGCACTTTGTGTTGAAAACGACCAGCGACGTGATGGCGAAAAATAGAATGACAGCGTACTGAAGGATTACCCGGTAGCGACTCTTGATCATGTCCCATTTGGAGAGAAGCATGCGTACACACATTGCTACGAATGCCAGTCCGGCCGTGGCCCCACCTGCACTAGGTCCTATATCCTTGTCATACCAGTGCATGACACTGCTGCCATAGGCAAAGACCAGGAAGGCGCAGATGAACATACAGATGGCGACAAACGTCATCTTCCAATTGGTACTTGTCACCTGTCGCTCGCCTGTGAAATACTTGGCAAGGGCAATCTGTGCCTTGCCGATTCCCTCGTGCTTGTCGCCCAGCTCGGACAGGCTGACGGCATTCTTTTTTTCGAAAAATACATTCCAGAACAACTGCTGGTACTCGGGGGCATCCTTGGGTAAAGGTTTCAGGACGGTCAGGCGCATATCCACCTTGCCCTCGTCTGTGAAGGTCTCACGCATTTTCAGGTAACCCTTCGATGCCCACCACACGATGAGCGAGTTGAGGTCGGAGATATCGGCCACATCATCGATAATCACGCCCACCTCCGCACTGCAGATGCCATCGGGAGCATTGTACTCGATGACCATCAGAGGACGTCTGCGGCTGTGCAGGAGTTCATACATCAGACAAATGATCATAAACAAGATGAAGAGTCCCGCAAATGTGTATGCTGGGGTGGACGAGACGGCCATTGCGCCCTTCCAGAACCCTTCCGGCAGAGTAGCCTGCAGGGTGATACCGCAGAAAGGTGAGATGTGAGAGGCCTCACCGCTGATGCTATTGGAGGTCAGGGAAGGGATCACATTCAGCAAGTTGCCCTCTCCTCCCCAGTCTCCGCTCATCGTCTGTAAAGTAAGTCCAGAGGGAAGATTTTTGTCAAACTTTATGTTAAAGCGGAAGTGCTCGATATTGGTGTTGCATTCCGTTCCAAGTACCGTGTGTATCAGTTCGTCGGCAGAGGTGTAGCGGTCGTCGGGATACGCGAGTGTATAGCGGATGATATAGGTGTGCCTTCCGCTGACAAGTTCGTCTTCACTTCCGATACGAATGATCAGGCTCTGTTGGCTGTTTTCGGCATCGTCCAGTTGGTATTCGTAGATGTCCACCTCAGGGTTCATTATCTCACAACGGTAGGTGTACTCCTTGTCTTCGCCCATTGCATTGTGATGTCTCACGAATAGGCGAGGTATGTGGCGGAAGATGCCGTGTCGCTGCTCGTGATATTCCACAGTCATGGTCTCTGTCACCGTCCAGGTGTTGTCCTCATGTACTTGTGCCTCGTAGTCCCAGTTCTCGATGTGATACCCATAGTCTATCTCATTAGCCCAAGTGCTGATAGGCAAAAGGATTGTCAGAAGAAGTAAGATATGTCGTCTCATGAGTCTCGGGTGTTTATTTTGCAATGGGGGGGGATGTATTGTGGAAACCGTATCAAGATCATCAAAGCAGCCTGATGTTTGAAATCAAACGGTGAACTTATCTGCTACGCCAGTCCTTTCTTTACCTTTCTCGTCAGCCACCATAGCATGCTGAAGGCGGCGATGCAACTCACGGCATCGGAAGAGGGAAGGGCCATCCATACACCATCGAGTTCGAAGAAGCGGGGGAGAACGAAAAGGAAGGGGATGAGGAAGAGCAATTGGCGCGTGACGGAAAGGAAGATACTCTTTCCTGCATGGCCTATGCTTTGGAAGAAATTGCCGATGACCATCTGTGCGCCCACCACAGGCAGCATGACGCTGCTTACTCGGAATCCTCGGGCGGCAAGCATGGTGATGGTCTCGTCGTTTGTAAAGAAATGCGTCAGCACCTCGGGGAAGAGTTCGCAGATGGCACAACCTACCGATGTGACGATGGTAGCACAGATCATGGTGATCTTAAGGCAGCGCCATACACGTTCGTTTTGTCGGGCTCCCCAGTTGTAGCCCACAATGGGCTGCATGCCTTGGTTGAAGCCCATTACGGTCATGAGGAAGAAGAATACGATGCTGTTCGTTATGCCGTAGGCTGCGATAGCCATGTCGCCGCCCTTGGCCACGCCAAGCATGTCGCCGTATGTGCGCATCTGGCTGTTGATGATGAGCACTACAAGGCATGCACAGCAGTTCATCAGGAAAGGCGAGGCACCGATGCTCAGGATCTGGCGTGCGATGCGCAGGCTGGGACGGTAGATGCCACGCTGGAGGTGGAGTGCCTCGCGTGGATTGCAAAAGATGGCAAACTGCCATACCAGCGACACGCTTTGGCTGATGATGGTGGCTATGGCGGCGCCTCGTATACCCATGTGGAGCGCGTAGATGAAAATGGGGTCGAGGATGGTATTGACCACCACGGTCAGGATGGTACAATACATGGCTTCACGTGGATGGCCTGCTGCTCGCAAGACGGCGTTCATGCCGAAGTAGAGATGCGTGAGCAGATTGCCAAGGATGATGACTTCCATGTAGTCGCGTGCATATGGCAACGTGTTCTCGCTGGCACCGAAAAGCATGAGTATCTGGTCGAGGAAAGGCAAGGTGCACGCAGTGAAGAGTAGGCCCATGATGATGTTGAAGACCACGGAATTGCCCAACACACGCTGGGCCGACTTGTAGTCCTTCTGTCCCAGACGGATGCTGATGATGGCACTGGCGCCCACACCGATCATAGCGCCGAAGGCCGCAGAGAGATTCATGAAAGGGAAGGTGGTGGCGAGGCCTGAGATGGCGTCGGGGCCCACGCCTTGCCCGATGAATATGCGGTCCACATTGTTGTAGAGTGAACTGGCCGTCATGGCGATGATGGCGGGCAGTGCGTATTTCAGGAGCAATCGTCCGATGGGTTCTGTGCCCAGTTCGATGGGGGAATGCTGTTGTTTCATGTTTTTGTTTTCTTCCAAAACCTTTTTACCAATTTGGCTACAAAGGTAGTGAAAATGCACAGGATGGGCAAGTGTATGAAAAATAAATAAGGTATTATGGCTTTTTTTGTGCCATTCATGATGCGGAGTGGGGCTTTTTTTGTAACTTTGTGCGCATTTATACAAAATAATTTAATTCTCAATATTAAAAACAATCATGAGTACTCAAACAGAAAAAATCAAGGAGCTGATAGAGCTCCGCGCCAAGGCCCGTATCGGCGGCGGTGAGAAGGCTATTGCCAAGCAGCACGAGAAGGGCAAACTGACAGCCCGTGAGCGTATCGCTCTCTTGCTCGACGAGGGTAGCTTCGAGGAAATGGACATGTTCGTAGAACATCGTTGCTACAACTTCGGTATGGAGAAGAAGCACTATCTGGGTGACGGTGTGGTAACCGGTTGCGGTACCATCAACGGTCGTCTGGTTTATGTCTTCGCACAGGACTTCACCGTAAGTGCCGGTTCTTTGTCAGAGATGTTGGCCAGCAAGATCTGCAAGGTCATGGATATGGCTATGAAGGTTGGTGCTCCTGTCATCGGTCTGAACGACTCAGGTGGTGCACGTCTTCAGGAGGGTATCAACGCTTTGGCAGGTTATGCTGAGATCTTCCAGCGCAACATTATGGCCAGTGGCGTAGTTCCCCAGATCAGCGGTATCTTCGGTCCTTGCGCTGGTGGTGCAGTTTATTCTCCTGCGCTGACCGACTTCACCTTGATGGTTGAGAACACCTCATATATGTTCCTTACCGGTCCCGGCCCCGTTAAGGCTGTGCTTGGTGAGGTTGTTACCCAGGAGCAGCTCGGCGGTGCAAGCGTACACGCTACCAAGAGTGGTGTAACCCACTTTACCGCCAGCAACGACGAAGAGGCTATCGCCATGATCAAGCAGCTCATGAGCTACTTGCCCCAGAACAACCTGGAGACCACTCCCCGTGTGGAGTGCACCGATCCCATCGATCGCCAGGAAGACTACCTCAACGAGATCATCCCCGAGAACCCCAACATGCCCTACGACATGTATCAGGTTATCAGCGCTGTAGTTGACAATGGCGAGTTCTTCGAGGTTCAGCCCAACTTCGCCAAGAACCTCATCATCGGTTTCGCCCGCTTCAACGGCCAGACCGTAGGTATCGTAGCCAACCAGCCCAAGCAGTTGGCCGGTGTGCTCGACAGCAACTCAAGCCGCAAGGGTGCACGTTTCGTTCGTACCTGCGACGCATTCAATATCCCCATCGTTACCCTCGTAGACGTTCCCGGATTCCTTCCCGGTACTGCTCAGGAGTACAATGCTGTCATCCTGCATGGTGCTAAGCTGCTCTACGCTTTCGGCGAGTGCACCGTTCCCAAGGTGACCGTTACCCTGCGTAAGTCATACGGTGGTAGCCACATCGTGATGTCTTGTAAGCAGTTGCGTGGTGACATCAACTATGCATGGCCCTCTTCAGAGATCGCTGTTATGGGTGCCAGCGGTGCTGCATCCGTTCTCTACGCGAAGGATGCCAAGGCTCTCAAGGATGAGGGTAAGGTTGAGGAGGCTAAGGCTTACATCAAGGAGAAGGAGCAGGAGTACGAGAAGCTCTTCGCCAACCCCTACCAGGCTGCCAAGTTCGGTTACATCGACGATGTCATCGAGCCTCGCAACACCCGCTTCCGCATCATTCGCGCACTGGCTCAGCTGGCCAACAAGAAGGTCACCAATCCTGCCAAGAAGCACGGTAACATTCCTTTGTAATAATCAGGTTTTCCTAAGTTATAGCTATTCTATACATTTTAGATTCTATAGAAACTATAGAAATTATAGAAGCTCAAGTTTAGGAACAAACAAAGCAAACAGACAATGAATATCTTATCAGTAACCGTACAGACATGGCAGTTGGCTGGCATCAGCGTAGGCGTGGTGTTCTCCATCCTCGTTGCCCTGGTACTCGTGCTGGGCATCTTCACCACTGTGGCCAAGAATACCAAGGCCAAGGTGGTAGAGGTCAAGAGCGATATCACTACCAACAAGCAGGCTAAGGCCTTCTCTGAGGCAAGTGAGCAGGACAAGGCTGCTCTCGCTGTGGCTGTATATCTGTATTTTAACGATGATCATGACCACGAGAGTGGCGTGCTTACCATCAACAACACTCCAAGCAACTGGGGTAAAGTACTTAATCCAAGATTGTAATAAAACAACATGAAAGAGATAAAATTCAAGTTGGCTGGTCAGAGCTACACCGCTTGTGTAGAGGAGGAGAAGGGCGCTGGTGCCCTGAAGGTTACCCTCAACGGCCAGACCTATAATGTAGAGATCGATACTGCAGAGCACAAGGCTCCCGTAGCTTCACCCGTAGCAGGTGCTCCCAAGGCTGCCCAGAAGGGTGGTCCTGCCAATGTCAACTCAGAGTTGCCCGGCACCGTGACCAAGGTAGTTGCACAGGCTGGCCAGCATGTAAAGCGTGGCGATGTGCTCCTCATCATCGAGAGCATGAAGATGGCCAACGACATCGTCAGTGAGGTTGACGGTACCGTACAGCGCGTAGCTGTAAGCGAGGGTGCCAATGTCAACCAGGGCGACCTGCTCGTTGAGATGGTAGCAGACTTCGTAGCTGCTGAGGCTCCTGCCCTCGCTCCCAAGCCCGCACCTGCTCCTGCTCCCGCTCCCAAGGCAGCAGCTCCCGCACCCGCTGCCCCCGCAGCTGCTGCTGGTGCCAACTGTGTGACCGCTCCTCTGCCCGGTACCGTGACCAAGATCACCGTCAAGGTGGGCGACGTTGTCAAGGCTGGCGATCAGGTACTCCTCATGGAGGCCATGAAGATGGAGAACAGTATCACTGCTGAGTCCAACGGTACTGTAAAGGCTATCCTCGTAGAGGCTGGTGCTCAGGTACAGAGTGGTCAGGCACTTGTTGAGTTGGCATAATTTAGGTTATTTGGTTATTGGGCTGTTTCTCGATTTCTCGATAATTCGATTTCTCGACAACTCGATTCTTTGATAATTCGATCCCTCGGTAGTTTGATAATTCGACAATCCGCTATTCGAAGCAGCCAAACCTCAAAAACAATCATTATGAAGAATATTAAATTTCTTAGCCTTCTGGCTCTGCTCATGCTCGTTGCCACTCCCGCAATGGCTGCTGAGGTGAATGTAGCAGAAGGTCTGAGCAACTTCTTCAGCGAGATGGGTATCGTGTCCTTCTTCGTTGGTGAAGGTTGGAAGAACCTGGTGATGATCCTCCTCGGTTGCTTCCTGCTCTACCTGGCCATCAAGAAGGAATACGAGCCTCTGTTGCTCCTCCCCATCGCCTTCGGTATGATTCTGACGAATCTGCCCGGCGCTGGCCTGTTTGATACTGCAATGTGGAACGACGAGTTCCTCAACGCACAGAGCGAGCACTTCCATGACTACAACTACATCTTTGCACATGGTGGTCTGCTCGACATCCTCTATGTAGGTGTCAAGATGGGTATCTATCCCTGCTTGATCTTCCTCGGCGTAGGTGCCATGACTGATTTCGGTCCCCTGATTGCCAACCCCAAGAGCTTGCTTCTGGGTGCTGCTGCTCAGATAGGTATGTTTGCCACCTTCAACGTTACCCAGATGGATCTGCCTATTTTCGGCTTCACCCCCGCACAGGCAGCTTCTATCGGTATCATCGGTGGTGCTGATGGTCCTACTGCTATCTTTCTGACTTCCAAGTTGGCTCCCGAGCTGCTCGGCCCCATCGCCGTGGCTGCTTACAGCTACATGGCGTTGGTGCCCGTTATCCAGCCCCCCATCATGAAGCTCCTCACCACTGAGAGCGAGCGCAAGATCCGCATGAAGCAGCTCCGTACCGTCAGCAAGAAGGAGAAGATCATCTTCCCCATCGTCGTAGCTGTCATCGTCAGCCTCGTCGTTCCCTCGGCTGCAACCCTCATCGGTTGCTTGATGTTGGGTAACTTGATGAAGGAGAGTGGTGTGGTAGAGCGTCTGAGCAAGGCTGCACAGAATGAGCTGAACAACATCGTCGTTATCTGCCTCGGTCTTACTGTAGGTGCCACCGCCAGTGCCAGTGCCTTCATGAACTGGCAGACCGTAGGTATCCTCTGCGTAGGTATCGTTGCCTTCGGCGTGGGTAGCGCATGTGGTGTGCTGATGGCTAAGCTGATGAACCTCTTCCTCCCCAAGGATGGTAAGATCAATCCTTTGATTGGTTCTGCTGGTGTGAGTGCCGTTCCTATGGCAGCCCGTGTCAGCCAGACCGTTGGTCAGGAGGCAGACCGTCGTAACTTCCTGCTGATGCACGCTATGGGTCCCAACGTGGCTGGTGTCATCGGTTCGGCAGTTGCTGCAGGTATTCTGCTTAGCTTCCTCGGTTAATTGCGCGTATATAAAAGAGGTGTATACCCTACACCTTTGCTTGGATAAGAAAAAATGTGTGCCATGCATCAGTCGATGTGTGGCACATTTTTTTGTCCATAATTCCTGATTTTTTTGTTCTCATTTTGATTTTTTTTCGTATCTTTGTTGAGTACAACCTTTTAATACCATTTATGATGAAGAAGTTTCTTTCTCTGCTCCTTGCCACAGGCCTGTCGCTTTGCGCATCGGCTCAGGACATCAAGGCCCGTCAGGATATCCACCACAACATCCTCCTCAGTGCCAGCAACTATACAGCCTATGTAGATCCCACAGATGACGACAAGCTGACTCCTACTCCCAAGGGCTACGAACCCTTCTATATGTCACACTATGGACGTCACGGCAGCCGTTGGCTTATCAACAATGGCGAGTACACCGAGGTCATTGACGTCTTGAAGCGTGCGCGGGATAAGAAGAAACTCACGGCTCGGGGACTTGAACTTCTGGAGAAGATAGAGCACTTCTACAATATCACCAATGCACGCCATCGACTGGGCGAACTGAGCGATGTCGGCGAGATGCAGCATCACCGCATTGGCAAGCGCCTGACCGAGCATTTCCCCGAAATATTCGGAGCGAAGGATTGCCAGGTAGATGCTCGAAGCACGGTGGTCATCCGCTGCATACTCTCCATGACGGCAGAGTGCGAGGAACTCACACGCTTCAACAAGAATCTGCGCATCCACAACGATGTGAGCGAATCCTTCCAGTACTACTTGAACGGTCCCACGGAGCGTCGCATCAACGAGGATCGTGCGGCACGCAAGAAGAACCTGCCTTTCAATGTGGATCAGCACTATACCCATCCCGAGCGTTTCTGGTCGTCTATCGTCAACGATCCGGACTATCGCGATGAGAAGCGCGATAGTCGCAGTGACATCATGCGACGTACATTCGACATCTGTGCCAATATGCAGAGCCATACGCAGGGCATCTCGCTTTGGGACTACTTCACGGAAGAAGAGTGCTATGACCAGTGGTGCATACGCAACATCGGCTGGTATATGGACCACAGTGCAGGCTTGGGTCCCTACACTCAGAAGAATCTGTTGAAGAACATTCTCGAGACAGCCGATACCTGTGTGTGGAATGCCCAAAGCGGCACCGCCAAAGCTTTTGACACATCAAGTGCTCTGGTCAACAAGGACTTCCGTGGTGCCACACTCCGCTTCGGCCATGAGGTCGTGGTGCTTCCTCTGGCTTCTCTCTTGGAGCTGGGCAATGCCTTCCCCAAGGTACCTGCTGAAGGTGTGGCCAACTTGGATAAGGTATGGCGCAACTATGAGATCTATCCCATGGCATGCAATATCCAGCTCGTCTTCTATCGTCCCTTGAAGGGCAAGACTGGCGATGTACTGGTGAAGGCCTTGCTCAATGAGCGTGAGGTCACCCTTCCTGGCACACCCGTCTCTGGTCCCTACTATAAGTGGGCAGAACTTCGCGATTATTATCAGAAGAAGATAGACCAGTACGAAGGCGTCGTGCGCTAATCTCTACATTCAGTGTTCCATCATGCAGTCTTTCACGCTATACGAACTCAACCACCTCGTCAAGGATGTCATAGAAGGTACCTTGGATGAGGAATATTGGGTTACGGGAGAATTCTCGGAAGCCAGGGTGGGGTATGGAGGTCATCTCTATGCCGAACTGGTTCAGAAGGCAGAGGATGGGCGCTCGTTGGTAGCCAAAGCACGCGTCAATTGCTGGGCTCGCCAGTACAATATGCTCCGATTGCGCTTCCTGCAAGAGACTGGTATGGAGATTCAGGCCGGACTGAAGGTGATGGCCAAGGTCAGCATTACTTTCCATGAGCAGTATGGCTATGCCCTCCAGTTGCTCGACTTGGATGCAGCCTACACTTTGGGTGACATGGCGCAACGCCGTCAGCAGATCCTGGCCCAGCTGGAAGAAGATGGCGTCTTGCACGACAATCAGCAGCTTCCTCTCCCCGCATTGCTCCAGCGCATTGCTGTGATAAGCAGTGCCTCGGCTGCCGGATATGGAGATTTCTGCGATCAGCTCTTGCACAATGAGTATGGTCTGCACTTCCATCTCCACCTCTTTCCTGCGGTCATGCAGGGGGCCAATGTGGAGCAGAGTGTCTTGGAGGCACTCTATGCCATCGTCGATGAAGAGGACATGTGGGATGCAGTGGTCATCATCCGTGGAGGTGGTGCCACGAGCGACCTCAGCGACTTTGACTCCTATGCGTTAGCCTCAGCCATTGCACAGTTCCCGCTACCAGTCATCACCGGTATCGGACATGATAGAGACCAGACTGTGCTCGACTTTGTGGCTCACACCTCTCTCAAGACACCTACGGCTGTGGCAGCGTTTCTGGTGGAGCATCAGTTGGATCAGCTTGCCGCATTAGAGTCCTTGCAACTTCGTATCTTGCAGTCGGCGAAGCAGCGTCTTGTGATGGAGCGTCATCGCTTGGAGCGCCATCAGCGTTTCTTCCCCTTGGCTTTCGATAAGGTGAAGGAGCGTCAGTTGGGCAAGCTGATGCTACTGGAGCATCGCATTCAGACTGCAGGTCCGGTACGCATAGAACGAGAGAGGCATCGCCTCGACATGCTCTCCCAGCGTCTCGAGTTGCTCCACCCCGACCGACTGCTTCAGCGGGGCTACAGCATCACGCTTTGTGGAGGCAAGATAGTGAAGAATATAAGTGACATACCTGAAGGCGAGGTGCTACAGACACGCTTGCACGACGGTGATATATATAGTAAGGTAGTATGCAAGACGAAAAAATGACTTACGAAGAGGCTATGGCACGTCTGGATGTCATAGCTCGTGAGATGGAAGGCAACGTCACCGGTATCGATGAGATGGCAGCAAGACTGCAGGAAGCTCAGGAGTTGGTGCGATTCTGCCGGGAAAAGTTGCTTGAAGCTGAAAAAAACTGCAATTCGTTACTTAATTCCGGGGAAAATGTGTAACTTTGCAAGTGTATAAGCTAAAAAACTTACAATTATGAACGAGATAGATTGGTCAAATCTTGGTTTTGGTTATCGCAAGACCGATTACAATGTAAGATGCTACTGGCGCAATGGCCAGTGGGGCGAAGTAGAAGTTTGCAGCGAGGAGACCATCCCCTTGCACATGGCTGCCACCAGCCTGCACTATGGTCAGGAGGCATTTGAGGGGCTGAAGGCCTACCGTTGTCCAGACGGCAAGGTACGCGTGTTCCGTCCCGATGAGAATGCAGCCCGTCTGCAGAGCACATGCCGTGGTATCCTCATGCCCGAACTTCCTACGGAGAAGTTCATCGAGATGGTGGAGAAGGTGGTTCGTCTCAATGAGCGATTCATTCCTCCCTACGAGAGTGGTGCTACCCTTTACATCCGTCCTCTGCTCATCGGTACGGGTGCACAGGTGGGTGTACATCCTGCCAATGAGTACCTCTTCCTCATCTTCGTCACTCCTGTAGGTCCCTATTTCAAGGGTGGTTTCTTTGCCAATCCCTATGTCATCATCCGTGATTTCGATCGCAGTGCACCTCTCGGTACTGGTATCTACAAGGTGGGTGGCAACTATGCTGCCTCTTTGCAAGCCAACCAGAAGGCACACGAGCTCGGCTATGCCTGCGAGTTCTATCTCGATGCCAAGGAGAAGAAGTTCATCGATGAGGCTGGTGCTGCCAACTTCTTCGGTATCAAGGACAATACTTACATCACCCCCAAGTCCACCTCCATCTTGCCCTCCATCACCAATAAGAGTCTGATGCAGTTGGCAGAGGATATGGGTATCAAGGTGGAGCGCAGAGCCATTCCTGAGGAAGAGCTTGAGACCTTTGAGGAGGCTGGTGCTTGTGGTACAGCAGCGGTGATCTCGCCCATCTCCCGCATTGATGATGTAGCCACCGGTAAGAGCTATGTCTTCGGTGAGAAGCCCGGCCCCATCTCTGAGAAGCTCTTCAACAAGCTGCGCAACATCCAGTATGGCATCGAGCCTGATGAGCATGGCTGGACACGTGTGGTGATAGACTGATTTTTCCAAAATGTCGCATGTCGCATGTCGCATGTCGCATCATGAGGCTATGGAAAAGCATCTCGCTTCTTCCTCCCTTCCTATTTAGGTACCCATCGTTCCGCCTACGGTGACCACAGTGAGTCATGCGCATGATTTTGCCAAGTCATGCGCATGACTTTGTTTAGTCATATGCGTGACCAGCCGAGATCGTGTGCATGGTGATCTGGCATGCCACAAGGGGCCCGTTTGTGAAGAACATGGGTGAAAATGGATATATGCCGCCTCCTCTCCACTTGCGACATGCGACATGCGACATGCGACATTTTGGAAAAATCGGTTTCCCGCTCACCCTCATGATGCGACATGCGACATGCGACATGCGACATTTTGGAAAAACGAGCTGTACTAGGCGTCTGCACAGGGGAAACTGGCGTTTTTGTACTGCGAAGCAAAGGTTTGGTACATTCTGTGCCACACTTTGTTGTATTTTCAGTAAAAAAGCGTAACTTTGCGATGGATATCCGATACCGGAAGCAGAGACTGCCAACATCTACACATGCAAAACGAACTTATCATCAGAAACAGCATAGAGCTTTTCCGCTATTCGGCCAGCGAGATCATGGCCATGATAGCGGATGGCAACTACTGCGATATCATCCTTACGGATGGTAGCGTGGAGAATGTGCCTTTTAAGCTCGGGCATATAGAGAAGAGGATAGGGGCGCAGCTGGGTAGCTATAGCAGCAACTTCATACGTGTCGGGCGCAGCCACGTGTTCAACGTGGAGTATATCTGCAACATCAATATCACTCAGCGACGTGTCGTGCTGCGATCACCTTCCAAGAACAAGAAGGTGAAAGTAGACAATATCGTTGTGGAGGGACTGAAGGCGCTGAAGCAATACTTGGAACGAAACTTAGATAATGAAAAGGAGGACAATGACGATGTTGAAGAACGATGACTTGACGAACAACGATCAGACACAGGTGCACGACAATATCGGTGATGACGAGATACGCATCGTGGGCACCAATCTTCAGTTCTCCACACAGACGATGGACGCTGTCCTGAAAGAGAATGAAGAGTCGGAGCAGGCCATTGCTGATACTCCTCTTGCCGTGTCAGAGGCAGAGGCCGTGACAGGCGCGGAAAACAGGAACCTCATGCGAAAAGTTGCTCCGGGAGTCCCTGCCAGCTTCCCCCCAGTCCCTAAGCGAAAGAGACATGTGCTCCCTTGGCTCGTTTTGCTCTTGTTGTTGCTCGTATTTGCCATCATCGGCATAAAGTCTTGCCTTACGCCTCTTTGCGCCCCGCCATACGATGAGATTTTGGCAGGAGATACCTTGACATCGTCCTCCAGCGTACAGGTAGATACCATGTTTGTCGCTATGCCTGAAGAGAAATGTGGAGACAGCGCAGTGTCGGTGCCTGAAGCACCTGTGGCCTGCATGCTCGTGACGGATACGATGATCAACGACATCCCACTCAAGCTCTATACGCCTCAGGGAGGCAGGGTGGAGCTCTCCATGGGGCGCCCCTCTGAGTCGGATACCACCTTGCTTTTTGCTTGCCAGGCTGCCGATGTGAGAGCTGACATCAATGCCCCTGCAGGTGCTTTCATCTATCATGGCGAACTCAAGTCGAAAGGCTATTCCAAACTGGGCTTCTGTGCCATCATCCAGAATGAAATCACCATAGGACGTGCGAAGGAGACCACCGAGTTTGAGCGTGCCATAGAGCAGAATGGCGACTTCTTCCGCCACTACTCATTGGTGTGTAAAGGTACTCTCATAGAGGTGCCCGTCAAGGGAAAAGCCAAGCGCCGAGCACTCTGCATCTTGCAAGGAGTGGTGACCATCGTAGAGTGTGTAGACAAGGAGTCCTACCATGACTTCTCGCAGGCTCTCGTGGATATGGGATGCGAAGAGGCTATCGCTTTGGTAGGCGGAGATGCACTGATGTATTGGTGGGATGAGGAACAAGGATCTGTAGCCTCTACAGGCACCTCCCCTCACAGTGCTCGCTCCTCTGAGAACTATATCGTGTGGCGTCGGTTGTAGCCCCCTTGACTCTCTGATGTATGGCTTCTGCCAACTTTTGACACTTTTTACATCTTTATATTTGCATACTTCTTGGGAATGGCGTAATTTTGCGAGGTAAATGTCTAAAACAATGAAAAGATTCGCAAAAATATCCGTCCTGTCGTATGCCCTGGCATTCACTCTACTATGGTGTACAAATGCCCAAGTAAGTGCCTACAAGGCAGTGCCCCTTGTCGTCAATGCAGAGGAGCAGCTTGATGAAAATACAGAGTTTGTGAAGCGTGTGTCGGCCTTGCCCCACGTGAAGCAGGTGAAGCGCATCGCCACCAACCAGTATCCAGAGAAATATGTGCTGAAGATAGAGCATCCGCTAGACTATGCCCATCCTGAGAAGGGCAGTTTCATGCAGCGTGTCTTCGTAGGTCATGTGGGATTCGACCGTCCCACAGTCTTGGTGACAGAAGGATACGGTGGAGAAAGAGAAATGAATGCCTCATCGGCTGAGGAGATCAGCAAGTTGCTCAGGGCCAACCTCATCTTCGTGGAGTATCGCTACTTTCAGGAGTCCATGCCCGAACCTTGCAATTGGGACTACCTCACCGTGGAAAATTCACTCAATGACCTGCACGATGTGACCACCACATTCAAGCAGCTCTATCCTCGCAAATGGTTAGCTACGGGTATCAGCAAAGGTGGTCAGACGTGTATGTTCTACAGAGCCTACTTCCCTGACGATGTGGACGTGAGCGTACCCTATGTAGCTCCACTCAATAAGGCAGTGGAAGACGGCCGTCACGAACCATTCCTCACCCACAAGGTGGGCAATGCCGTAGAGCGCCAAGCCGTACTCGACTTCCAGATAGAGGTGCTGAAGCGCAGAGCTTCCATGGAGACTATGCTGGAGAAGTTTTGCAAGGAGAAGGACTATCAGTTCAATGAAGGCGTAGGCATACCGGAGGTACTGGACATGATCGTACTGGAGTATAGCTATGCGCTCTGGCAGTGGGGAACCAACGTACATCGCATTCCCGATCTTAAGTCCAATGACGAGACACTCTTCAATCATCTTGTGACCACCAGTGGTCCCGACTATTTCCGTCCCGATCCCTATTTCCTGAGTTTCTTCGTGCAAGCCGCTCGTGAACTTGGCTACTACGGATATGACACAAAGCCTCTGAAGAAATACCTGAGTATCAAGAACTCCAAAGGCTACTTGCACAGACTGATGCTTCCCAAGGAGCTTCAAGGCATCAAGTTCAGTAGCGAACTGTATCGTCGTACCGTGAAATTCTTGAAACAGAATGACCCCAAGATGATATATATCTATGGTGAAAACGATCCCTGGAGTTCGAGTGGTGTCTGCACCTGGCTGGACTTCAGCAAGAAGGAGAACATGCATCTCTATGTGGATCCCAATGGTAGCCACTCGGCACGCATAGCCACCTTGCCACCTACACAGCGTGAGGAGTGCATCGGTCTGCTCAAGCAGTGGATGGAATGCGAATAACGTGTGAGTAATAAAAAGAATAAAGAAAGAAGAATTAAAGCATATGAAAAGACAGAAAATTGTAGCCGTATTAGGCTTTGCAACCATGTTGCTTCTGGCCTCTTGCTCGACAAGCCAGAGTGCAGTCAATGACCTGAGGTCTTTCCAGCAGGAGATAGAAGTGAATGGTGCGATGTACACCATCAAGGATTGGAAAAAAGCAGCTAAGAGCTATGCACGTATCAACAAGCGCATCTATAAGCACTATAGCGAGTACACTCCTCAGCAGTTGCAAGAGGTAGGCAAGCTGAATGGCCAGTGTGCCGCAAGTTTTGCTAAGGCAACGACACAGAGCGTCACCTCCAAGGCTCAGGGTGCCATAGGCATCATCAAGGGCATCGTGGAAGGTGTGAGGGAGTCTTTCGGCCTGCCGCAAGAAAGAAAATAGAAAACCAGAGAAACTGAATACTTTTTTGATGCCTATATGCGTTGACCACACGCATATAGGCATCTATTTTTGCTTCCGGTTTGCCAATAAGGTTGCTACAAGTCCTCTTGCGGCCAGATAGCAGACAAAGGCAAGCCACAAGGCGTGAGCGTGAAGAAGAGGTGAAAGGGCATAGAAAAGGACCACAAAAACCAGCATAGCGCTAAACACGGAGAGGAGCATCTGTCGAGTCTTCGTAGAACCGATGAAGATGCCGTCCCAGATGAAGGCTCCCACACCGCACACCGGGAAGAGCAGCACCCATGCCCAGTAGGTTTGAGCCTCTTCAAGTACCTCGGGCTCATCAGTGAGCAGGCTGAGGAAGGGACGTCCGAGTGTGGCATAGAGTAGGGTGAAGGCGAGAACCATGGCCAGCCCCCAGCCGAAGAGGTGACGGACTGTATCCTTATAAAGGCTTCTGTTGTGCCCTCCAATGGCTTTTCCTACAAGCGCTTCTCCTGCATAGGCAAAACCGTCCATGAAGTAGCTGAAGAGCGTAAACAGCTGCATGAGCAGCGCATTGACGGCCAGTATGGTGCTGCCGAAATGGGCTCCTGCGGCTATGAAGAAGAAGTGCACGAAGATGAGGCACAGGGTGCGCAGAAAGATGTCCCGATTGACAGTGAAGAAGCGCGTCATGGCTTCTTTGGTGAAAATGTGGCTCTTGCAGAGATAGCCACGCAAGCGGGGGAGATAGCTCCGGAAGATGAACCACAAGGCTGTGAGTAGTCCTATATACTGGGCCAGAACTGTGCCCGCAGCCACACCTTCTATCTTCATGCCACATCCCCAGACAAGACAAAGACTCAAGAGGATGTTGGTGACATTTTGCACGATTGCCACAAGCATGGGTATACGTGTGTTTTGCATGCCCACATACCATCCATTTAGGGCAAAAAGCAAGAGCGAGGGTGGGGCTCCCCAGATGCAAATGGTGAAATAGGTGCGTGCAAACTGTGCCACTTCTGCTTCTGGGGCGATGATGCCCAGGGCTATCTCACGTAGGGGAACTTGCAAGAGAAGCAGCAAGACGGAGATGCAGAGAGCGATGGAGGTGCTGCGAAGGAGATGAGCCAGTGCCTCATCGAGCCTACGTGCTCCCAGAGCTTGTGCTGTCATGCCACTTGTGCCCATCCGCAGAAAGGCAAACATCCAGTAGATGATGTTGAAAAGCATTCCACCTACGGCTATGGCACCTATATAGGAAGCATTGCCAAGATGACCTGTGATGGCGACATCGATAAGACCCAGCATCGGAACCGTGATGTTGGATACGATGCTGGGCAGTGCTATGCGGAGTATTTGCTGATTGCGTGGAGACAATTTTTTCTACGTAACTTTTCTTCGTGTATATAAGTTCCGCAAGTAGTCACTTGCTCACTTTTAAGGACAGACTCCCATCTGGTGGAGCTTACGAAACTTGATTAATAGAATCCACAGATATCCTTGATGTCGACATCGGTGACAGTGCCAAGTGAGCGCACCACATCCATATTTATGCGTGTGCGGTCTGCCACGATGCTGTAGCAATGTGTGCGTGCCTTGATGTACTTCTTCTGCAAGTCGAGCAGGGTCTTCATGTCGAGTTGCTCTGCATGCTCAAAGATGGTCTGGTTGATGTCTGTGTCGAGACCCAGGTCGCGAGCATCGAGATAGGACCAGATGATGGCATCGCGTGTGGTACGCTGGGTGCGCAGACGTGTGATGAGAGCCTGCTTCGCGATACTGAAAGCTGCCTTGGACTGCGGCATGTTCTCCACGATGTCTTGGAAGGTCGACATACAGTCACCCAGTTTGTCCACCTGGGTGGCAGCATAGTAGTAGGACGTATAGGGGTCGTAGGTGAAGCCGGGAGCTGTGAAGTAGCTTCTGCAGCTGTAAGCCAGGCCTCTGCTCTCACGTATCTCCTGGAAGACGATGCTGTTCATACCACCTCCGAAGTATTCATTGTACAAGGTACGAGCAGGTTCGATGTCGGGACTGAAGGTCTCCTGCAGATTGGAGAATGCGAAGATGTGCGCATTGGGTGCTGGATAGTGACAGAGATAGACCACATTGGCAGGTGTCTCTGTGGGCACGTATTGAGGACTTGCTGGTGTGGGCAACAGCTTCTCTGCCGTCTTGTGCTCTTTCTCCACCAGAGAGATGACGTCGTCCATCTGGCTGGGACCATAGTACGTCACGGTGTGGGCATATTGCTTCAGAGCTTTCACTTTGTCCACCAACTGCTGTGCATCGAGAGCCATGATCTCCTCGTTGGTGAGGGTGTGTGCCTTCACATAGTCGAGACCATAGGTAGCATAGCGTCGGAGACTGCTGACGAAGAAGTTCTGGTCGGCCATGTTCACTTCACGACCTTGCAGAGTGGCCATCTTCAGGTTGGAGAGAGCCTCCTCGTCGGGCTTGAGGTTGGCCAAATAGTCTTCGACGAGATGCAGCGCCTCAGCCTTGTTCTCATCGAGACCGCTCAGCATAAGATAGATGTGCGATCCGGTAACTTTGGCATTGATGCTGCAACCGAGTGCGTAGAAGCTTTTCTTGATCTCCTCTGCACTCATCTTGTCGGTACCCAGATAGTCGATGTACTCGAGTGCGGTCTCGATCTCACGGTCGGCATCTGTGCCCATGTCGTTTACATAAGCCATTTGGCAGAAGCCGTTCAGCGTGTTCTCCTTATAGATGACCTCAAGGTCTTTGCTGGTCTTGCCAAAGGTCAGGTCCTTCTTATAGTCGATGAAGACAGGAGCAATGGGTTGAACCTCCGACTGCTGTATCTCGCGGAGGAAGTGACTCGTGGAGTCACGATTGGTCATGACGGGATTGATCTCAGGTTTCTCTATCTGCACGATGCTGGTGTCCACACCCTGGAGTTTCTTGATGCATACATAGTTGTCTGCCCCAAGATACTTGTTGGCCA
>JAZLII010000131.1:0-21386 GCA_045617275.1 Bacteroidaceae bacterium | reverse complement strand
GGTATACGTGTGACCTGCGAAGAGTTTAGTAAGCAGATATGCTTCCGCTTCCAGAACGCCATCGTCAGCACCACGGTGTGGCTCTCCAGGATGTCCTTCAAGCGGTTGGTGATCTCGCCGTTGGTCATCTTCTCCAGATTGTAGTTCTGTCCGAACTCACCCGTTGCAGGGTCGTAAGCGTACATCTTGTACTCGATGGGGAAGGTGGCGCTCTTGTAGTTGAAGCTGATCACACGGCTCTTCTGGCTTGGGAAGCTCACGGGGTCGTAGTAGTACTGCAGACCCTTGTCGCTGGGCAGGAAGAATGCGAAGCGGCTCTGCATAGCCTTGAGGTAAGCGTAGTAGTTCAGACCCATGTAGTCGGTAGCATTGGTCGAACCGTTGTAGATGGCCCAGCGCATTACCAGGTTGGTATTGCTGATGTAAGCAGGTGCGGCAACCGAGGTGTAGTCGGCGGGACCGTATACCTTGTCGGTGATGTAGAGCACGCCGTTGTTGGCCAACTTGGTGTTTACGATGTGGTCCACGTCCTCGTAGAAGAAGATCTGCTCCTGTGCATCGTCGCGCAGCTTGGTCATCTTGCTAGGCACGCTGCCTACGAAGCTCTTGAACATGATGATGTTGATGAGCGAGCGCAGGGTACTGATGGGTATCTGGTCGATCTGCAGGTAGAGCTCCTCGAGGTTCTGGGGGGCTACATAAGAAATCTCGTCCTTTGTGCCAGACTTCAGATGGTAGGTCTGGATGAGCTGCCATCCACCGCCGCCCTCGGTGAAGTACTTCCAGAGGGTTGTATCGTTGGGTACAAACATGGATGCCATGTCGTACTGAGGACCGCGAGACTCGGCATAGAATCCGTTCCATCCTGGATCGAACTTCAGAGCGACATCGGTAGAGGCGTTGTCTCTGAACTGCTGGCCTTTGGGGTCGGTCTTCAGGGGCTGGTGTCCCCAGCTGAGGTCGCTGAAGTAGCGTTTGGTGAAGATGGAGTCTGTCCACTCCTCGCCGCGTGAAGCCATCAGGATCTTGTATGCTTCGGTCACGCCTCTGTTGTAGAAGGGGGCAGACCAGCGGTCGAGCATGTGACTGAAGATGTTGGTCTCACCGTTGGTGCGTATCATCTCTGCCAGGTTGGGCAAGGGTGAAAGCACTTTTTCTGTGGTGTTGACGTATCCGTTCTCGCAGACTGCATCCTTGTCGATGAGCAGTGCGTCGTAGATGTGTACGTCTTCCGTATTGCGGGGCTTCTGCATGAACACGGCGAAGTCTTGGTCGGTGACGTTGGCCTTCTTCATGTGCTCGTTGGTGAAGTGGATCATCATCGAGAGGCTGGAGTCGTTGACCATGTAGATACCGTTGCCTCCGTTTTCTGTGCGGAAGCGTGCCCAGTAGTCGTTCTCGCCGTTGCCCACATTGTAGTTGGTGGGAAGAGAATTGCCATCCAGGAATGTCACAGTGTCGGTCAACTCCACGTCGGTGTAGCGGCGCATGTACTGTCCGCGCTCGGGTACTGCAGTACCGCTGCTCTCGCTGCTGGCCAGATTCTCCATCACGATGGCATTGTTGAGCATGCTGGTGTGGATGAGCAGTTTCTTCTGGCTCACACTCAGATTCTCATAACTGGTGGCATTGTGCCATGGATCACTCTCTGGACGCTGGGCATTCTCCTCGAAGAATTTCTTCCATGCGTCATCGTTTGCAACGAACACTGTCTTCGAACCCGTACGGCTCAGCACCTCGGTCAGAGGTCGTGCATTCTTGGGGTTCACGTCAGCGTCAGACAGCAAGCGGATGTAGGTGGTATAGTTACCATCCTTTGTCAGACTCTCATAGATGCTACTGTTGAGCCACTCTGGTTTCTGGTCGTCCCAGAGATACTCGTCTTTGCACGATGAGGTCAAACCGCACACTGCCAGCAGGGCGAGCATCCAAGATGCCTTGTCACCCATTTTGCTTAAACGGTTTTTCATACACATAGTGTTTTGGTTTTATGGATTAATTTATTGTTGTTGTTTCTCATGTCTTGAAGGTGTGCTCTCGCCGCTTGGCCCTGTGTATAACCCCGTGTTTTAAGCGCTTGTACGTCTTAATACGTGCAGGCGTATGCGTGTACAACACACTTCAGTGTGCAAATTTAATACTTTTTTCCGGAATATGCAAATCTTTGTTAAACGATTTTTTCGATTCCTTTCATTTTTATTCCCGTGCTGCTTCTGCTCTCAGCGGGCAGGTGCCCGGAGTGTGGTCCGTCTTCTGAGATGATGAAGGGTGTCTGTGAGGAGCTCGGAGTCGAAGAGGACTTCCAATAACTTCTGAAGGGACTTTTGATATATTCATGTTACCTTATGATAGATTGAGAATCAGTCACTTACGATGCCTCTATGAAGATTTGTGTATATTTTTGTTATAACTTTTATACACGCGCACGTTAAAGAAGTTTAGAAGAAATAATTAATAAAAGTTATAATGGGCCACCAAAATATCTGTAATTCAACCATTTACTGATGAATTCAGAAAAGCCAAAAGTCCCTTCAGAAGTTATTGAACTCCCCTAACGGCCTATTATTCACTTTTAAAATCATTAGTTAGACGGAGTAAGAAAAACATACAAATTAGTTTGTTGGTTGTTCTTGTCCTTTATATGGTGTATTGGTCGATTGGTGTGCTTTTACCTTTTCCTCTCTCTCGCGCCTACTGAACGATTTGAAGTACAGGTGGCCCATATTGCTCATTCTCCCAATGGCTTTTCGGGTGTAGGGCGGCTTGCTCTGGTCATGCGCATGATTTGCCTTTGTCATGCGTATGATTTGCCTTTGTCATGCGCATGACTAAGCCTATGCACCTGCATGACATTTTTGTACCTTCTGCATGCTCTTCGTGAGATTTCCACAATACGTGGCGGTATAGATGAGAGAGGTTTTTATCAGACGATAGGGATGCTTTCTTGTGGGATGGGGGATGGTGTGAAATACCTGATACGTGCTGGTGAAGTTTGTTGTATGTAAGGTAAAAAGAATTTACATAATAAGAAATAAAAAGCGGAGAGGCTTTGAAGTCTCTCCGCATTATGTAGCATCGTGTCGATGATGCTTTACTTCATGAACTTACGTCCGCCGATGATGTAGATACCCTTTTGGTTGGCATCGGTCTTGCGGCCCTGAAGGTCATAGATGGGCTGTTCGGCATGGTTGTCGAGGGTGATTTCCTCGAGTGGCGTCACGTCTTCCTGCGTCATGCTACCATAGTAGTAGAGGCGGAAATTGTCGAAGATGACCCACCAGCCACCACCTGCGTTGTTGGTGGATTTGATACCCATCTTCAAGGTGTTGGCGGCTGTGGTAGTGACCCATACGCTGTTGTCGTAGTATTCCTTTTTGAACCACGCCTGTGCGCTGCTCATGCTGCCGGGTATGTAGCCCAGATTGTCTATCTTGGAACTGCCCGTACCCAGGCTCTTCTCCGTGGCACCCTCGCAGATATTCATGATCTTCTGCGTCTTGCTCTTGGCATACAGTACAGCGTTGACATTGTTCTTGCCATTGGTCACATAGTCCACATAGATATCATCCAGTGTGCCAGGGCGCTGGAAGGCCTGAGCGCGCACTTCGTAGGTGCCGGCAGGAAACTTCATCTGGATGGTCTGGTTGAAGTCAAAGTTGGTCTGATAGTACTCACAGCACTTGCTGCCCCAAGTGGGCGATTCGCTCCATCCGGCGTTGTTGCTGTCGAGTGTGGGATTGTCGATGAGGTAAGTGAGGTTGAAAGGAGCGTCTGCTCCATCGGGAGTGGCCTTCTCTAGAAATGCAAGCAATGCTTCCTTGATGGTCTCTATGGCGCTTGTGATCTGCGTAGGAGTCGTGTAGGTGTCCATCTCCCCTTCGATAGTCATGAGTGCATTCTCGAGGTTCTGGTCGACTTCCTCCGTGCTATCTTCTGTGAAAGAGGCGTGGTGGGGCGTGGCGGCTGTGGTGCGTACGTTGGCCACCCACGTCTTGAGTTCGCTGGAAAGATCCTTTACGGCCAACTGATCCACGGTCTCCATCTCCTCAGCGGTGAGGAACATCCACTGCTGACGTGTGGCGCCGTTGGTCAGGTCTATCTTCTTGTTGCTCACGCCGTTGGCGGTAGCCTCCATGGCCTGCGAGTTGTACTTGTCGGGCTTCATCACCCAGAAGGCCGTCTTGGTGAGGGCTGTACGACCCGAACCGAAGGTCGTGTTGATGCGTGCAGGCATCAAGTGGAGCTTCTCAGCATCGCTGGGATTGTTGCGCGATACCAGTTTGAAACCGGCGTTGTAGGTGATCATCTTGCCTGTACCTACATTCTGGAAGTAGTACAGACGAGTCTTAGCATCGTAGAGGATGTGCCATGCATAGTTGTCGTCGGCCTTGGCCTCTGTGGCAGAGATGGCATTCCACTTCACACCGGTAGAGGCAGCATAGAGATAACCGGTCAGCTTGCCAGTGGTCTCGTCATTGTTTTTGATGTAGTACTTGGTGGTGTCGCGCTGCTCAAAGACATACGCGGGAGAGGCAAAGCCTACATCCCTCGTGCTGGGCAGTCCGTCTTGATGGAGAGCGTGCGTGATGAGGATGTTGGCATAGTAGAGTACCTGCTTGCTGGGCTGATAGCTGTCCTCATTGGCACCATTGATACCATAGGGCCACATGTGTGTGCCGTCGCCTGTCATGGTTGCAGTCTCACTGTTCTCAAAGAAGCGAACCATCTTTGTACCCATCGGACCAAGCCAGAGTCCACGAGAGGTCTCAGCGCGAAGGTTGCTGTTGTTGTACCATTCGCCGGTGGTTCCTACACCCACGCCGTGGTTGGTCTCGTGGAGCATGGTACCGGTCTGCTGGTAGGGTACGTTCTGACTCACGCGCATCCATCCACCATAAGAGCAGTCTGCCGTACCATTGCCGGCACCGGCTCCGGGTACGTAGTGTACGCTCAGGTAGAAGCCGGGGATGTAGCTGAGCTGGTTGTACATCCAGATACACTCAGCAGAGGCCGAATTGATGCGGGCACAAGTCTCTGCATCGCCATTGTTGTCGTTGAAGAATCCGTAGCTCATGTTGCCTGCGGGCAAGGTCACGATCTTCTTGGTCTCACCATACGCCACGTAGCCGCCCGAAGTCATGGCATAGGGGCGCACGTAGTAGGCTGTGGCCGGTTGCAGACCGCGCATGACGTAGATGTCGCCATTGTTGGCAAACACCTCTGTCGTCTTATCGTCAAAGATGGTAGGTTCGCCTTCCTTACTCCAGCAGTAGCCCTTCTCCTTGCAGGTGCCGCTTACGGTGGAGCGACCCAAGGCGATGGTGTTGCCTGTTGGTACGAAGTCGTAGGTGGTCACCTTGAGCGAGGTCTTGGTGGCACTCTCCACCTTCTCGTGGAGCGCCTTGAGTTCCTCGTCCACGCGAGCCTGTTCGGCTGCTACGCTGTCGGCATTCTCTCCGTTGTAGAAGAGGCGGAAGTTGTCCACGCAGACCCAGTTGCCGTTGCACGACTTCAAGCGCAGACCCACGTTGGCTTTGCCGTCGACTACCGTAAAGGTGACGCCGTATTCGCCGGACTGACCTATCTCCGTCTGCTCATTGCCGGCATACAAGAAGGCACCGGTGCAGACCTTGTCGGGTGCACTCTGCGACACGTTCTTGGCATTGGCTACAAGAGTGTAGGTACCTGTGGGCAGGTTGCGGAGAGTCTGGTAGATACCCTCGTTGTTGCCCAAGGCAGAACCTTTGGCTACCCATTTCTCCATCCATACCTGTCCGTCGCGTCCATCGAAGGTGTTCGCTACGTTGAAGTTGATACTACCAGGATTGACCCATGCTGCGAAGCGAGCCTCGAAGTTGGGATTCTCCATGTACTGTTTGGTCACTTCCTTAGGCTGCGCCAAGGCTGCGGAAGCCATGGCGAGCGAAAGGGTGATGAGTGATATTCTTTTCATTGATTTCTGTTTTGGTTTTGAGGGATCTCAGGGGGCGAGTCGTCGATACTTCGAGGTTTCGATTATTCAAAGTTTCGATGGCTCGGTGTTTTGGTTTTTGGGGTTATTTTATGACGATCTTCTTGCCGTTTTGCAAGTAGATGCCGGGACGTACGGTCGTTGACTTCACGCGCTTACCTTCGAGGTTGTATAAGGTGTTGGCCTTTTGCTTGCCGTCTTCGATACTTTGGATGACATCCTCTTGGCTACCATCGCCCATGTAGTAGAGGCGGAAGTTGTCCCAGATGGTCCAGTCCTTGCTTACGGCTACGTCCTTCTTGATGCCGAAACGCAGTTTCTCGCCAGCCTGTAACGTAAACTCCAAGTTGTTGTTCTTTACATACTTACCATTGGTAAATGCGTTGCTGGCCGTAGACATGCTGTTGGGCTTGGTGCTCAATGTCTCATCGGCGATAGACATGAGTTCGATGCTGGCATCGTTGGCATAGAGTAGTGCGTTGCGCTTCTTGCTGGTAGTGCTCTCACCGTTGCGATAGAAGCCCTGGCAGGTCAGCAGGTAGTTGCCTGCAGGCAGGCCGCTCACCGTCTGGTATACGTCGAAGGTGCAGTCGTACTTCTCCATACAGCGGTTGGCATCGTCGCCACCCACTGTGCCATTGCCTTGCCAAGCGGTGGTAGGCACGAGGCGGTCGAAGTTGGGATTGCTCAACCAGTAGGTAGCCTCATAAGGCTGGCTGGCTGTGGCCTTCTTCATCTGTGCGTTGCGCTGCTCCTTGGTGACGAGGCGCCACTGTGCCTCAGGCAGAGTGCCGTCGGTGAGAGTGAGGCTCACGGCTTGGTCCTTGCTGGTGCCGGCACCGATGAAGGTTTCTCCATTGGAGATGTTGTATACAGTACCGTTTTCATCCTCGCTTACGGGAGTCAGCGTCCACTCAAAGAGGTCAGCATCTACGTAGCCATTGCTACCCAGATAGGTCTTTTCGCCTTCACCCACACCCGTGTTGAAGATAGCCTTGTCGGCAACGATGGTGGCTGTCAGCAGATTGCCGGTACCACCCAGAATGGCCTGTGTGCCCCACTTGGCACCCTGCTGCAGGAAGGTACCCGTCTCATTCTGGAGGTAGCAGCTCAGTGTCTTCGACTCGCCGTGGATGTAACGCCCGTCGGTGTACACCTTCTTCTTGCTACCATTGCCATAGGCCACGATGCGGAAGTTGTAGATACCCTCCTCGTTGATGACGGTCTCGTCGAGTGTGGTGTTGTAGCTATTGCTGGTCTTGGCCGTCTTGTCCTTGGGTGTGACCGTAGCCACCTGACGATAATCCGTGTCGCTGGGACCTTTTATCTCTACGCACATAGAGTCGAGCATATCGCCGTTGTCGTCGGTCCAGGTGATCTTCAGCTTTTTGGTAGTCTTGGTGTAGCTGGTCTTGAGGTTTTCTGCATGCAGATACACCACTTTGGATACGTACTCGTTGGCTGCATTGTAAGCCAGAGGCACATCCATGGTGGCATAGTACTGGCCGAGTTTCGACAGGGCACCATCCTTATAGATTTTTGAAGCATTTCTCTCACCGTTCCAGATGGCATAACGCTCTACTCGGGCATTTGAGTTCAGTTTGTCCAGGATAGGTTTGGTACCGTTGTACATGGTCTGCTGGTTGGCAGAGGAGTAATCGTCGGGGTTTCCGACGGCCTTGAAAATGCCATTTTTGTTCCAGCTGGCTCCCCACAACCACTCTGAGAACCATACGGGACGACCATGAGCATAGGTATCGATTCGCCAGTCCAGACTTCCCCATTCGCCATCCCAGTAGCCGTGGAAATCCACGAGGTCGCAACGCCAGCCGCGTGCATCGATCTCGTTCATGAACTCGTTGTGCCATCCCCATCCACCATCGTGTGTGGCGGGCGAGCAGAGGCGCATGCCGGTACGCATCAGGTTCTGCCAGTTGTCCAGTACTGTGGCTACATCCTGTGGATGGTCATCGGCCGAGTTGGCAGGTTCGTTGTTGGTCTTCATGTGGCAAGAGCCGTCCACGCTACCACAGGCAGAGGCGCTGGGCCAGTCCTCGTAGATGTGGTTGGGCACCCACTCCACGTCGGGGAGCAGGCTGGAGTTGCCTTGCGCCCAGTCGTAGCACCATGTGGCGTTGATGGTCTGGTTGAAATTTTTGTCACCACTGCTGGCTCCACCGGCCTTGGCCGCGTTCCACCACTTGAACAGACGATAGCTGGAGACGTTGCCATAGAGAGGCTCGGGCATCACGGGGATCTCCAGGTCCTCCTGGTCGGCGATGAAGCATCGGCTGTATCCCCAACCGGACGTACCAGTTGCGAAGGTGACCATATAGCCACGTTTTAGTTTGAAACTCTTGATTTTGTTGTTGAGCTGAACGGCTGTCAGCGATCGCATGAAGCCTCCGTCGTGTCCTTCCGAATAGGTGTTGTACGACTTGCCCTCGTAGTTGGCCTCTGTGTAGCAGGTGAGAGGCTTGAAGGTGCTGCTGTAAGGGAGGATGATGGAGCCGCGTCCGTACATGCGCACTTGGCAGTTGGTCGTGGTGGCCTGCTTCTCATTGATGAAGACGTGGCCTCTGAGCAACTTCTGCACTTCGCTGGGGCGCTTCTTGCTGATGATGATGACTGCATGCTCCGTGTCCTTGAAGTAGATGCGACCGTCGTCGCCAAAAGGCGTCTCGCCGGTGATGGTGTAGTCCACGTTGCCACTGAGGGCTACGGAGTCGGTGACCTGTGTCACCTTCTTCACCGTGTTTTTCGCCCAGGTCGATGTGCTCAGCACGAGAAGGGCAGATGCGATAAGTAGTTTATGAAATCTCATGAATCTCTATTTTAATGTAGACATGGCAGGAAAGAGCTTGCTTCCCTGCCATGTGATGGTGTGTGTCGTATTTACTTAGCGAAGAATGCTGCCAGTCTGGCTTCCAGTGCCTGGATGGACTTGAGAGACACATTGCTGTTGAGCGTCTTATCGATGTCCTGGATCATGGCCTGGCGATTTTGCAACTGATAGAGTGAGAGGGTAGGTACGGAACGGGTGCGGAGGTTGGCCTTAGCCTTCTGCATCTTCTCCCATGCCTTCAGCAAAGCCTCTTCCTCAGCAGAGATGGCGATGACGGTTCCGTGACGGGGAGTGAAGGCACCGCGGGTGGCGGTGTTCTGTACCATCTTGAAGGTCTTGAGGTCGGTACTCTTGCAGAACTGATAGTGGCCTGCACCGTAGCAGTCGTACATGAGGCACCAGGTGCCATCGTGCAGACGGAATACGCCGGCACCCTCAACAGCCTCATTGGTGTCCTGACAGAAGCCAGGCTGGAGCTGCCACTCCTTGTAGTTGTGGAGGTCCTTAGCGATGAACTGCTTGATGCCCTTCTGGCGACCGTTCTCGGTCTTGAAGAAGATGTGGTAGTTGTTGTCATCGTCGAGCACAATGTCGGTGTCGATGGCAGCGTCGCCCGTATCATAGAGTACTTTGGGCTCGCCTTCGAGGTCGCTGAAGTCAGCATTGGCATACTGATAGTAAACCTTGTCGTAAGGGATAGAGCCGTCGTCGGTCAGCAGACTGAAGTATACCATGTACTTGCCTACACTTGCATCGTAGATGGTTTGGGGAGCCCATACGCGAGTGACGTGTGCAAAGTTGGTACCCTTGTACTTCTCGGGGAAGTGTACGGTGTGGTGCTCCCAGTTGATGAGGTTCTTGGAGCGGAGCAGTACCATACCGCGGTTGCTGGCCCAGCCCTGTGAGCTTGCCATGTCGGTCACTACCTGATAGAAATATCCATCCTCGCCACGCAAGATGTGGGGATCGCGAACGGCCTTCTTCAAGGCGATGGTGTCGCTGGAGATGATGGGCTTGCCATCGTTGAGGGGATTCCAAGTCCAACCATCCTCACTCAGAGCATAGCGGATCTGCTCTTCCTGTACGGCGTTGCCGGTGAAGTAGGTGAAGAGGTAGGAGGTGTACTTGTTGGGCTTGGCAGCCAACATAGACGTAGTGGCCAGTGTGCCCATGGCGAACAGACAAGCCAGTTTCTTCATTTTGTTTTTCATGTTTTGTATGAGTTTTTATTTGTTATGTTTGCAAAAACTATATGGTGTATCGGTGTGTTTTGGTACTAACAATGCGCAAAGATAACAAATAATATCCTTTTCTACAAATAAAACATAAGTTTTAACGTGATTTTGTGCCTTGAAGGCATAGGCGACGTTTAGCCCTTTTTGCGCAGCTGCTCTGCGATAGCCCAGTGTATGTCGGCCTTCTCCTCGTCGCCCAAGCTTGCGAAGCAGTCTCCGAGTAGGTCGTGGGAGCGAGCATGGTCGTTCTTGATGGAGGTGGCATGGGAGAGTTCGTTGATGGCTTCCTGGTACATCCCTTTTTCTATGTAGAGACGTCCCAGATTGAAGCGGGCCTTGAAGTGCGCGGGACTCATCTTGCTGGCATGCATCAGGCAATGCTGCGCTTCATCCCACTCCTGTATGTCCATCAAGGTGACACCTTTGCGCACCCATGCATCTACGAAGGTAGGGTAGAGCTCGATTGCTTTGTCAAAATTTGCGATAGCGGATTTTGCATCGTGAGCTTCGGTGATGCAACTGTTGCCCATGGCGTAGTATTCCTTGGCATACTTCTCCAGACGCTTTTCCTGCTGTTGCATCTTCTCTCGCATGGCTTGCATCTCGTCTTGAAGATGTTGCAGATGGTTGAGCTTGCGACGGATGAGACGGCGGGCATGAGGCTTCTCTATGTCGTATCGAGCATGGATGGCCACGAAGAAATGCTGAAGACAACCTTCCATGTCTCCCTGGTCGAAATCCCTTGCACAGGCTTCATATTCAATGTCTGCCTTGGCCAGTTGGAGGGCTCTCTTTACGGCATTCTCGTCGTTGAAACTGCTGGCGAAACGGGTGATTTCGGGACGAACGAAGATGTCGGCCTGGCTCAAAGGACGACTCAAGGTCATGCCCTCGAGCGACGTGCAACGGCTTAGGGCTACATAGGCTTGTCCTCCGGCAAAGGTACCACCGGTAAAATCGATGGTGGCTTTCTTGAACGTAAGGCCCTGACTCTTGTGTATGGTGATGGCCCATGCCAGTCGGATGGGAAACTGACTGAAAGAACCTAATACCTCTTCGTCAATTTTTTTCTCTTTCTCGTTGTAGGTATAGCGCACATTTTCCCAGATGTCCGGCTTGACGATAACCTCCTTGCCGTCCTCCGTGATCACACCGATTTCGCTCTCTTCCTCATCAATGTGGATGATGGTACCCAGTGTGCCGTTGACGAACTGATGCTCTCTGTCGTTCTTGACAAAGATGATCTGTGCGCCACATTTGAGTTCGAGTTCCATCAAAGTGGGCAGGGACGATTCGGGGAAGTCACCCGTGATGGTGCCGCGGAAAATGCTGGGTCTGCCTGATATCTTGTCTAGGTTGGCCTGGTTGATATAGTCCACGTTGTCACGTCTCGTGGCCAGGACGATGTTGAGTGTGAGATCGTCGTCGTGGACCTCAGGAGTGGTCTCTTCTACCTTCGATGGGTCTTTCACACGATAGTTGAGCAGTTGCATCTCAAGGGGCGATATCTGGCCAGTACGTATGTGGTCAAGTGCACGGATGAAGGCGATATCCTTCTGTCGGTACACCTTGGTGAGTTCGATACTTACGAGTTCGATCTCACGGAATACTCTTGCTGCAAAGAAGAATGGATTGGGGTAGAAGCGTGTGAGAATGTCGCGCTCGTCGCTCTTTACAACGGGTTCCAACTGGAACACGTCGCCTATCAGTAGCATCTGCTTACCGCCAAAGGGTGTACGCCAGTTGCCAGTGAAGGTGCGCAAGATGCGATCCACGAAGTCTATGATGTCGGCACGAACCATACTGATCTCATCGATGACGATGAGTTCCACCTCACGGATGAGTTTGATCTGAGCCTTGTTGTATCGGAGGAAGTCCCTCAGGCGTCTGCCTGCATAGCGTGGATCATCGGGCACCAAAGGATGGAAAGGCAGCTTGAAGAAGCTGTGCAGCGTACTTCCTCCTGCATTGATGGCAGCGATGCCCGTAGGAGCTAGGATGACATGCTTCTTCTTCGTGTTCTTGCAGACATATCTCAAGAACGTGCTCTTACCCGTACCCGCTTTGCCCGTCAGAAAGATGGAGTGATGTGTGTGCGTGATGAGGTTGAGTGCATTCTGAAACTCAGGGCTGCTCGTGTCGATCTTCTCTTCTGCCATGCCTTCTTATTCAGCCTGCTTCACCTCAATTTCCATCTCCTGTGGAGCCACCTCCAAGACAGGCTCCTGGATCTCGTCGAAGCCACCATATCCGGCTTCTTCTATGATCTCTCCGTCCAGAAGGAGTGTATCAGGTATCTGGATGGGTACGGAGTAGTTGGTAGAAGCTTTCAGTTCGGACAGGTCGATATCCTTTGGCTCGGGGAAACGTGCGTGGTACTTTTTGAAGGCAGGATCCTTCATCACGGCATCCATGAAGTAGCCGAAGATGGGCAATGCACAGCGGCTGCCCTGACCATATTCGCCCGAACGGAAATGTATGCTTCGGTATTCGCCACCTACCCAGGCACCGCCAACCAACTTGGGTGTGACACCCATAAACCAGGCATCGCTATGGTTGTTGCTCGTACCTGTCTTTCCACCCCAGTCAGCCTCGTTGTAGACGTCGCGCACATAGTTGCGCAGAGACGAGCTGGTACCCGACATACCACCTTGAAGCATCAGTTGCATCAGGTAGGCCGAGCGGTAAGGGATGGCCTGCGTCTCCTTTTCCTTCTTGGCATCGTAGATGACATTGCCCTTGCGGTCGAGGATGCGGGTGACCATCACGGGACGGCGATATTTACCGTCATCCGCCACGGTACAGTAGGAGTTGACCATATCGTAGAGTTTCACGTCGCTACTACCAAGTGCCATAGAAGGCATCTCGTCGAGGTCGGTCGTGATACCCATGGCATGAGCCGTCTTGGCAATGTTGTGTATGCCACACTCGTAGCCCAGACCCACCGCGATGCTGTTGACACTCATGGCAAACGCATTCTTCAGGGTGAGGTTGCTTCCAGAGAAATATCCGTTGGAGTTGTGGGGTATCCACGTGGTGATCCTTCCATTGACCGTGTCGGCATAAGCCTTATAGGCATCCAGACGACGCGAGGTAGGTGCAAGTCCTTGGTTCATAGCCTCTGTGTAGACAAACAGCTTGAAGGTGGAACCGGGCTGACGCATGGACGTAACCTTGTCGTACTGCCATGACTTGTAGTTGATGTCGCCCACCCATGCCTTTACGTGGCGTGTGTCGGGTTCAATGGCCACAAAGCCACAGTGCAGGTACTGGACCATGAACTTGATAGAGTCGATGGTGCTCATCTCCTGCTCCAATTCGCCATCGTACGTGAAGAGCTTCACCTTGTGAGGCTTGTTCATGTAGTAGTCTACCGAGTCGGGCTGTTCGGGATACTTGGCCGTCAGCTGCTTGTAGTAAGATGAGCGCTTGGCGATGTTTTCGATAAATCCGGGTATCTCCCTATATTGCTCATCCGCCCAGGGGTTGCGACCACTCCAATGCTCGCGGAAACGCTGCTGGAGCGTACTCATGTGCTTGCGTACAGCCTCCTCAGCATAGCGCTGCATACGTGTGTCGAGCGTCGTATAGACCTTCAGTCCGTCGGCATAGAGATCGAGCTTATGTTCGTCATCGTAGCCTTTTATCTTGCCAGCCTTGTAGAGATCGACGATGTAGTTGGAAAGCTCCTGACGGAAGTAGGGTGCCTCTCCGTCGTAGCTACTCTCCGTGTGGCTCTTTGCAAGCGTCACGGGGATGGCGCAGATGGAGTCAAACTGCTGGTCGGTAGCAGGCTGGCCATCTACGAGAATGTGCCCTTGCTTGTATACCTGTGCCAGAACGGTGTTGCGTCTCTCCAAGCATGCATCAGGATGTAGGCGAGGGTTGTACGTGCTGGTGGCTTTGAGCAGTCCCACAAGGACGGCAGCCTGCTCATAGTTGATATTGTCGGGAGTCGTTCCGAAATAAGTACGACAGGCCGTCTTGATACCGTAGGAGTTGCAACCGAAGTCCACCGTGTTGAGATACATCGTCAGGATGTCTTCCTTGTTGAACACCATCTCCAGCTTGGTAGCCACGATCCACTCCTTGGCCTTCATGACCAATATGCCTAAGCCTTTGATCTTGCCCAACTTACCCGTAGAGTAGTCGGTGCGCACGCGAAACAGGTTTTTGGCCAACTGCTGTGTAATGGTACTTGCACCACGTGCGTTGCCCGTAGCCATATCCTTGGCAGCGGCGAAGAGTCCGGCATAGTCGATGCCACGATGCTTGTAGAAGCGCTCATCCTCTGTGTCCACCAACGTGCGGATGAGTATGGGAGATATCTCATCATACTGTACGGGTGAACGGTTTTCGCTGAAGTATCGGCCGAGCAACACGCTGTCTGCGCTATATATCTCGCTGGCCTCATTGGTCTCAGGGTTCTCTATGTCGCTAAATCCGGGAGACTGACCGAAAAGTCCAAAGAGGTTGAAGTCGACTGCTACCAGAAGTAGTATGATAAGCAATATAAAGGTGAGGAACCACATGACAAGCCGCTTATACCAGCGTCCGCCATAGATGGCCCCAAAACCAAGCTTTATCTTTCGCCACATCGCTTTCATTGTTGCAAGTAATCCGGGTTATTTGTTGGAGTAAATAACCAATATTATTTATAGAATGTTGTTACTTATATATTCCTTAATGTCTTCCAACTGATCCGGGTGGAACCAGTGTATGTCATTGTCGTGCGCAAACCAAGTCATCTGTTTCTTCGCGTACACGCGCGTGTTCTTTTTTATTCTTTCCTTGGCTTCTTCGAGACTGGTCACGCGACCCTTCATCTGTAGTGCTCTCTTCTCGCTCTCCGACAGGTTCTTGTGGTCCAGGTACTCAAAGAGTTCTTTGTAGCCCACCGTGTTGAGTGCATTGGCCTCGCGCTGAGGATACCATCTCACGGCCTCATCCAGCAGTCCTTCCTCCATCATCAGCTCCACTCTCTGGTTGATGCGTTGGAAGAGTTCCTCTCGGGGACGCTGCAGCCCTATCTTGAGTATCTTGAAAGGCCTTTCCTTCTTGTCGCTTGTGCGAAATGACGTATAGGTCTGTCCCGTCATATGGCATATCTCAAGGGCATGTACGATGCGCCGAGTGTTCTTAGGGTCCACGACTTCACTGTAGGCAGGGTCCAGCCGTTTCAGTTCTTCGTAGAGCTTCTCCAGCCCTTCCTCTTCCAGCCTTTTCTTCATCCATGCTCTGGTCTGCTCATCTATCGTGGGTATGTTGTCGATACCCTTGCATACGGCATCCAGATAGAGCATGCTTCCTCCAGAGAGCAGGAGTGTGTCGTGCGACATGAAGAGAGATTGGCAGAGTTGCAAGGCTTGCTCTTCGTACTGTGCGGCGCTGAAGTAGTCGTGGATATCCAGCGTGCCTACAAAGTAGTGCTTCACACGCTGTTGCTGCTGTGGGGTAGGGGCCGCTGTCCCTATCTCTATGCCTTTGTAGAGTTGCCGGCTGTCGCAGTTGAGTATGGGGCACTTCAGCATCTCGGCCAGGGAGAGGCAAAGTTCTGTCTTTCCTATACCTGTGGGGCCCAATAGTACAACCAGCGTTTTCTCCATCTTCGGTATTCTTTTTTTCTACCGTTCCACTACGTTGAGACCTTCTCTCTACTGCTCCACTACGTCGAAGCCTTCCTCATCCAGTTCGCCCTCCTCGTATTCGTCGTCACCGTAGAAGGACTCTTCCAGTTCCTCATTGGTTGCATTGGGCGCCGTAGTCTGCGGGGCAGGTTCCTCTTCTATGAGCATCTGCATGGGAGGCTCACCATGCTTTTTCACGATGGGTTCGGCCAGGCTCTTGCCAAAGGTGGTGGCACTGACCTCCATCAGAAGCAGTCTCCTGCTTTCCGGGTCGAAGCGGTAGGCGAGACGCTGTCCCTCGTCCTCCAGGAAGTCCTCGAGTGGTGTCTCGTCCATGAGGTAGACATCGACATCGGCGCTCACTCCCTTGTCGGTCTGGAAGATGCGGTGCTCTGGGCACCAGTCCTCGTCGCAAACATAGAAGCGGTGTATACCGAAGTCCATGTATCCACAAGCCTCCTGTATCGTACGGTGCAGGTCCTCGAAGGTAGCGTTGGCCTCGATGTGTATCTTCATCGCGAAGTCTTCGACCTCATTTGATGCTATGGTAAATGTAAGTATCATTTGCTATGCTAAATAGTAGGGACTAAAGGCTGTATCTGCCGACAGACACTATACCTCTGTGGGGGAAGATATAGCTTTCGCCCATGCGTACACTATTCTTTAAGTCATTAAGCAGGACGCACGAAACCGCGCTTCTCGCTGTCTTTGATAAAATCGATGATGTACTGTATCTCGGGCGACATGGGTATCTCCTGTTCCACTTTGGCCAGTTTCTCTGCCAGCTTGCCACCACCTGCACCCATGATGATGTTGTAGGTCTCATGGATGTTTTGTATCAGTTCGTTGGAGAATCCTCTTCTGCGCAGACCCACGATGTTGAGACCGCAGTAAGCGGCAGGCTCTCTTGAGCAGATGGTGAAAGGGGGAATGTTCTGGCTGAAGCGTGTACCACCACCCACCATAGTGTAGCCGCCTACACGGCAGAACTGATGCATGAGTACACCGGCGGAGAGGATGGCATTGTCATCAATCACGATCTCTCCGGCCAACTTGGTGCTATTGCCGATGATGCAGCCGTTGCCCACCACTGCGTCGTGAGCCACATGCATGCCTTCCATCAGGAGGTTGTTGTTGCCCACCTTGGTTCTGCCTTGGGCGGCCGTTCCTCGGTTGATGGTCACGTTCTCACGAATTCTATTGTTGTCGCCTATGATGGCAAGGGTGTCCTCACCACGGAACTTCAGATCCTGTGGGATGGCACCGATGACAGCACCAGGGAAGAAGATGTTGCCATTGCCGATGCGTGAACCATACAGCACGGTCACACTGTTCATCAGCGTATTGTTGTCGCCTATCTCCACATTCTTGTCGATATAGCAGAATGCACCTATCTCACAGTTCTCGCCAATCTTGGCTTCTGGGTGGATGTATGCTAAAGGACTGATTTTGCTCATGTTTATTTGTTCTTTACGATTTGTGCAGTAAATGTTGCCTCCGTCACACAGTTCTCACCTACAAAGGCATATCCGTGCATGGTGGCAATGTTGTGGCGGGGTGGGACGAGGTACTCCACCTTGAAGATGAGTGTATCGCCAGGTACTACCTTCTGCTTGAACTTCACGTCTTCTATCTTCAGGAAGTAGGTGCTCCATCTTTCAGGTTCCTCTACACCATTGAGCACGAGCAGTCCGCCACACTGAGCCATGGCTTCTATCTGGAGTACGCCAGGCATGACGGGTTCGGTGGGGAAATGACCCTGGAAGAAAGGCTCGTTGGAAGTGATGTTCTTGATACCCACGATGCTGGTGGTGTTCATCTTGATGACTTTGTCGACCAACTGCATGGGGTAGCGATGGGGTAGGAGTTGACGGATGCGTATGTTGTCCATCACAGGCTCCTTGTTGGGATCGTACTTGGGCGCCTGCACCTCGTGCTTGCGTATCTCCTTGCGCATGAGGCGGGCAAACTTGTTGTTGATGGTGTGACCGGGACGCGTAGCAATGATGCGACCTACGATGGGTCGGCCGATGAGTGCCATATCGCCGATGATGTCGAGCAACTTGTGTCGTGCGGGCTCATTCTCCCATACCAGTGGCTTGTGCTGGAGATAACCCAGTTCGTTGGCCTTGATGGAAGGTACGCCGATGGTGGCAGTCAACTGGTCCACTTGCTCCTGTGTCATCTCGTTCTCGTAGATGACGATGGCATTGTCCAAGTCGCCACCCTTGATGAGGCCTGCCTGAAGGAGGGGGGCTATCTCACGTACGAATACGAAGGTACGAGCCGAACTGACTTCCTTGCCAAAGTCTTCCATGTTGTCCAGCGTGGCAAACTGTGTGGCCAGTACCTTTGAGTTGAAAGCGATCATCGTGGTGATGCTGAACTGCTCGTCGGGTAGCAATGTGATGCTTGATCCCGTCTTTTCGTCCTTGATCTCTATCTTGTGCGTGATGTAGTAGACGTCTTTGGGAGCGTCTTGGTCTACGATTCCCACGCGCTCTATCTCGTGGATGTAGTATTCGGCGCTACCATCCAGGATGGGAAATTCCGGACCGTCTACTTGTAGCAGTACATTGTCCACTCCCATGGCGTAGAGGGCAGCCAGCGCATGCTCTACCGTGCTGCATTTGGCATCGCCCTTAGCCAGTACTGTGCCTCGTGTGGTCTCTACTACGTTTTCTGCCACAGCATCGATGATGGGCTGATTGGGCAGGTCAATGCGCTGTATCTTGTAACCGTAGTTGATAGGTGCGGGGTTGAAAGTCAGGGTGAGGTTGAGACCAGTATGCAGGCCTTTGCTGCAAAGGGTAAAACTGCCCCCGAGTGTCTTTTGATTTAACATTGTCGAATTGAGAATTTAGTGTTTCTTGATTTAGGTGGTTGATGATGCCACCCTGTCGTTATCTCTTTGCGACTCTCTCTTGTGTTTATGACGTTTGATTTCTCTGTGCTATTGGTTTTCCAGCTGCTTCTTGAGTTCCTCTATCTCCTTCTGCATCTGGCGAACCATGGAGTTGAGTTCAGGCAGTTGCTTGAAGACTACGCTGCTACGCCAGAAGTTCTTTCCGTCGATGGCAGGTGAACCCTGTATGGTGGTACCTTCCTTCTTGATGGTGTTGGGGATGCCCGACTGCGCTCCCGCCATGGTACGGTTGGCAATGGTGGCATGACCACCGATACCCACCTGACCGCCAAACATACACCATTCGCCGATCTTCGTACTGCCGGCCACACCCACCTGGGCAGACATCACGGTGTGGCTGCCTACTTCGTCGTTGTGGGCGATCTGGATGAGGTTGTCGAGCTTCACGCCGCTATGCACGATGGTAGCGCCCATCACGGCGCGGTCCACGCAGGTATTGGCACCGATCTCCACGTCATCCTCTACGATGGCGATACCTATCTGAGGGATCTTCTCGTAGCCTTTCTCTGTGGGTTGGAAACCGAAACCGTCGGCACCGATGACGCAACCGGAATGGAGGATACAGCGGCTGCCCACTTTGCAGTCGTGGTAGATGACCACGTTGGCATTGAGTTCGGTGTCGTTGCCCACCTGAGCATTCTTACCGATGCTCACGTGTGGATGCAGGATGCAGTGGTCGCCAACTACAGCACCTTCTTCGATCGACACGAAGGGACCGATGAAGCATCCTTCGCCTATCTTAGCCGTGGGGTCGATGAAAGCCATGTCGCTTACACCCGTCTTCTTGGGCTGCATACTCTCGTACACCTGCAGCAACTTGGCTACTGCCTCGCGTGCATCGGCCACCTTGATGAGGGTTGCCTTGATCTCCTTCTTGGGCTCGAAATTGTGGTTCACCAATACTACGCTACTCTCCGTCTCGTAGATATAGTGCTCGTATTTGTCATTGGCCAGGAAACTGATGCATCCGGGCTTGCCTTCTTCTATCTTTGCGAAATTGTTGACCTTTGCAGCGGGGTCGCCTACTACGGTGCCCTCGATGAGGCCTGCTATCATTCCAGCGGTAAATTCCATCTTGTTTAATTCATAATTCATAATTCACAATTCATAATAATAATTCTCCAATCCTATTGATAAGCTTTGCAATATCATGACCTTCTTTCTCCTTATCGGATATCAATGAAGCAGGATTTACCATCGCTTGCACGCTTACCAATTATGAATTGTGAATTATGCATTATGAATTATCTTTGCCATCTGCTCTGCCAGTTCCTTGGCCTTCTCACCAGCCACCTGGGCGTAGTTCTCGGTCTTGTCGGCATAGATGATGCCACGGCTACTGTTGACCAGCAGACCGCAGTCTTCGATCATACCATACTTGCAAACCTCCTCCAGGCTGCCACCCTGGGCACCTACACCGGGAACGAGCAAGAAGGCGTTGGGAGCCACGGCACGGATGTCCTTGAACATCTCACCACGGGTGGCACCTACCACGTACATCATGTTGTCGTCGTTGCCCCACTGCTGAGACTTGCGAATGACCTTCTCGAAAAGACGCTCGCCGTCCTTGTCCTCGGTGAGCTGGAAGTCAAACGAGCCCTTGTTGGAAGTCAGCGCCAAGAGGATCACCCACTTGCCATCATAGCCGTCCAGGAAGGGAGTGACACTGTCCTCGCCCATGTAGGGAGCTACGGTCAGTGCGTCCACATCATATTCGCCGAAGAAGGTACGTGCATACATCTGGCTGGTGTTGCCGATATCACCACGCTTAGCATCAGCGATGATAAACTGCTCGGGATAGTTCTCCTTCAGGTATTTCACAGTCTTCTCAAAAGCCATGATGCCCTTCACGCCAAATGCCTCATAGAAGGCCAAGTTGGGCTTGTAGGCTACGCAATAGGGATCGGTAGCATCGATGATGGCCTTGTTGAAGGCGAAGATGGGATCTTCCTCCTTCAGCAGGTGTTCGGGAACTTTCTTCAAGTCGGTATCTAATCCTACGCACAGGAAGCTCTTCTTGGCTTGGATCTGTGCCACAAGTTCTTTACGTGTCATATGTCAATAATAATTCTTAATTCTTCTTTTTTAATTCTTAATTAACTAAAGCTCTGCTTCTTTCATTCTCTCGGCGTTCTCTGCCACGATGAGATGGTCGATGCAGTCTTGTATCTGTCCGTCCATGAAGGCAGGCAGGTTGTAGATGGTATAGCCGATGCGATGATCGGTGATGCGTCCCTGCGGATAGTTGTAGGTGCGAATCTTAGCAGAGCGGTCGCCGGTAGACACCATGGTCTTACGGCGTGACGCGATGTCGTCGAGATACTTCTGGTGCTCTTTGTCGTAGATGAAGGTACGCAGACGGGCCAGCGCACGTTCCTTATTCTTGGGCTGGTCGCGCGTCTCGGTACACTCGATAAGGATCTCCTCGTCCTCGTTGGTAAAGGGGTTGCGCCACATGTAGCGGGCACGTACACCCGATTCTACCTTGTTGACGTTCTGGCCACCGGCACCCTGGCTGCGGAAGGTATCCCACTTGATGGCGCCCTCGTTGATCTCCACGTCAAACTCCTCTGCCTCGGGCAGTACGGCCACGGTGGCGGCTGAGGTGTGTACGCGACCTTGGGTCTCGGTGGCAGGTACACGCTGTACACTATTCACCCCACTCTCATATTTCATGATGCCATAGACTCCCTCGCCAGTCACGCTGCACACGATTTCCTTGTAGCCACCCACGGCGCCTTCGTTGAAGTTGCTGATGGCCATCTTCCAACCCTTTGTCTCG
>JAZLII010000130.1:0-6092 GCA_045617275.1 Bacteroidaceae bacterium | reverse complement strand
AAAGTAGTTCGCTCGAAGGGCAGAAGAACGTTCATCGCTCAACGCTCATCGTTCATCGCTCAACGAAGTACCACCTTCTTGCCGTTGGTAATGTAGACGCCATGCTTGGTCTCCTGGACGCGACGACCCTGCAAGTCGTAGGTCATGGTCTGGCGAGAAGTGCTGCCGATGGCATTGATGCCGTCTTCTATCACGCCACCTTCAAGGTCGGTCACCTTGCATTGCTCCACATTCCATACATAGCGAGTGAGAGCGCTTGGTGTGAAGTCGGAGACGAATGCTACGAGGCGCATGTAGGGCGGTATGGTCACGACATCCTTGTCGTCCACCTCGCTGGCAGTGCCGAAGATGTTCTGGGCATATTCGCTGGTGATGGAGTGGGGGATGGTATACTCGAAGGTGTAGCTGTTGTCGGCACCGGGCTTCAGTTCGATCTGCATACCCCATTTGCCTGTCAGCGACATACGCATGGCATTGTCGTGAGCCACCACACCGGCACCCTTCTGATAGCGCATCACGTTGTCCTGTACGAGCCATACGTTGAGCGTATGAGTCTCGTCTGTGGGCACTTCGTAGCAATGCACGTCGATGGTCACCTTACCGCTGCGCGCTGCATCGTCGTAGACATTGTCCATGCTTATGCCCACGTAGGGAGCCACGTTGAGGGCAGCCGTCACAGCGGCACGCACCTTGGCCACCTCATTGCTCTGGAAGACCACGCTGGTGGCCTCTGCATTGGCGGCACGACGGTTCACCATACCACCGGGAGCATAGGTGCTGCCACCGTTGTTGTAGAACCACGTGTACTCCAGGTCCTCGTCGAGGGTGAAGTTGTCGGGCTCATAGCCGGCATGGTGATACACCTCCACATACTGGCCGGGATAGTCCGTGAGCACCTGTTCTACTGCGATGACGGCTCCGGGACAGTTCACGCAGTTCATGCCGGTGAACTCCTCGAAGAGTATCTTCTTCTGCACGTCGGCAGGATAGATGTAAGGCTGGCTGGACTGTGCGTTGTCGCCTGTCTCGGCATCCTGCTTGCCGTTCACGCGAGTCACCTTCACATCCAGGTTGAGCAGTCCGGCAGCAGGCACGTCGATGTTGTCGATGACGAGTTCGTACACCTCGCCCTGCTTCAGGCTGATGCCCTCTATGTGCTTGCTCACCTCGTCAGCCTGGCCTATCTTGTAGGTCACTTCAAAGTCGTTCACTTCCTTGGCGCCATAGTTGAGCACCTCGGTGCTGATGGTCATGGGTGAGCCCATCTTGTTGTATACACCCGTATAGAACGGCTTCACGAGTACATCCTCGAGTACGGGGTTCTCATCCACGAGCACCTGTATGTTGGGCGCACCGTAACCCTTTCGGCTGATGTCGGCCCATCCGTCGGCTGTCAGCGCCCAGGCATAGCCTTCGGGCAGGTCGAGCGTCTCGTCGAAGAGCATGGGGCTATAGGCTGCATTTAGCGAACACTTGATGCCGACGAACAGCGCCTTGTCGCCCTTGATCTCGTAGGGAGTGTCGAGCGCATAGTCCTTCATAGAGGTGGAGAACTTGCTGGTGGCCTGCTCCACGACGGGAGTGGCACTGGCATCGTCGCCCTCGATGATGACCAGTCGGGGATTTTCCATCTGCGTGGTGCCGGTAGCTGTGCGTATGGCCTTGATCTTGCTACCTGCCAGCAGAGCCGTCTTCTCCTTGGGCAGACGGATGAGCATGCCCTGCTCGCTGCCGCTGTTGAAGCGTACGCCGTTCTTGCGGTATACGGCTGAGGTGGTATAGCCCACGTAGTTGTCTGCTACCTTCTCCACCGTCACGTCTATCTCCGTTCCAGGCTCATCCGTCGTGCCGGGATCCTCTGTTGAACCAGGCTCTTCACCCGTTCCGGGCTCTTCCGTCGAGCCGGGCTGGTAGGTCGTATCGTAAGTGAACTCCACACGGAAGGCATCGCTCACCGTACCGTCCGAGAAGGTCACCAGGCCGTAGGGCACCTCGAAGTAGTATGAAGCCCCGTCCTTGATCTTCTTCACCTCAGAGGCGGTGGTAAAACAGAGTCGGTTGTCCGTGATCTTAGAGAAATAGTAGTTGAAATTCAAGGCAGGATACTTGTCATCACCCACCATGAAGACCTTCAGGTTGCCTCCGCCGAGGTTGGTCACGCGCGAAGCGATGGTCTTGCCGGGGAAGCTGAGGTAAATGCCGTCAAAGGTCGTTGCCGTCTTGCCATGTGCAGGAACGGACTCCCAAGCCATGCTCTCCTCGCCCAGCACCTTGTATACGGCACGTATCTCGGGGTGGCAGATGCTGTCGTCCCAAGCCTCTATGGAGGTCGACATGTGGTAACTTCCGGCAGGGACTACGAGCGTGTATTCGCCAGCGGTGATCACGCGGTTCTTGAGGGTTATCTTGCCTGCATAGTCCACGTCCATGCTTACGCTGCGCAGACCTGTGGTCACCACCTCTCCCTTGGCATTCAGGATGTAGGGATTTTCTGCCTGCTCATAGTTCAGGGTGAAGATACCCTGGCAGTAGGGGAACTCTAGCAGGAACTCACCCAGGCTCTTCACCTCTTCGCCAGAGGCTGGAGAGAGAATGTACTCTATGGGGCTGTGCTCTACGCGGTCGGGATCCTCCTGATCGGTATATTCATACTTGAAGGAGATGGAGTCGAGAACGTGCTCCACGCCATTGTTGTCGCACGCTGTGAGTGTACCGGCAGGGATGACGAAACGCAGCGCATCGGTATCACCGCCTGTTCCCCAAGCCTTGCGACGGGGTGCCTTGTGCTGCAGACTGCTCTCGCCGCCAGAGGGAGCGGTGTACTTTCTCGGGACGATTTGAAGGACGTTGCCCAAAGCCTTCATGTTGTTTTTCGTGCCGTAGTATTCGCAGGCAGACATGGAGTTGTTGCCATACTGCTTCTCCAGCGAGGTACGGTAGACGAACATAAATGCACTCTCTGGGTTGGTCAGACGCACGCTCTTGTAGTCCTTGAAGGTCACCAGCACGGTGTCGGGACGGTGCATGGGCTTACTCAGCGCAGGCTGGTACTCACACTGGCCTACTGCCTGAGCAAAGGCAGCGCTCCACACTGAGAGGAGCGCTACGAGAAGGATTGCTATTCTTTTCATCTTACAAAGTATTTCTTGTTGCCCTTCAGGTAGAGGCCCTTGGTGGCATGGTTAACCTTACGGCCGGAGAGGTCAAAGACATCGCCCTTCACGTTCTTTTCGACGTTGGGAGTACGGATGGCATCGGGATTAGACTCCTTGTAATCGAAATACATCCAGCCAAAGTAGCTGGGACGGCTGTCTGCAGCGTAGATACGGTCTGAGTCGTAAATGGCACGCACTGAGACCTTGTGGGGGTTCTCCATATCTTTCTCCGCATACTGACGGGTGGCAGTGAGCTCGCTACCGGCAGGAATGAGTTCTGACATGGGTTCATCGTCCCAGAATACGCCATAGCTCTTCACGGGCAGAGGCTTCTGATCCTTGCTGGTGATGATGAGACCCATCATCCAGTTGCCTCTCACACCTACCTCCGACTCGTAGCTCGACCATGTCATGCCGTCGTCGAGGCTGAAGAGGTCGCTGTACATCACTCGGGCAGGATTGGCATCCATACCCAGGATGGGCTTCTCTGCATCACCGTCGTAGCAGTCGGCGATGAGTTCGTACTCGGTGTCCACGCCGTCCAGGCTGATGGGCTTGTCAAACCAGATGGTGTTCCATACACCCAGGATGTAGTCCACGCCGCGCTCCAGTTCGGTGCTCCACAGGGAGCCCTTGGTGCCATTGAGATAGAGCGAGTATTCGGCATCGCCCACGGGGAAGAAGCGTACACCGCTTATCTGGTAGTCACCCACGTACTTGGCAAAGGTGTCGTAGGGATAGAAGGTGGCAGCCTGGAAGGAATAGCCGTCGGCTGCGGTGGTCTGTACGCCGTGTGAATAGTCCTCCGTGCAGTAGCTCAGGAAAGACTTCTCGTCGTCCATGGGAGCACGCCAGGTGGCCACAGCCTTCATGTCATCGCCACGGCTCACCACGATGTCGCTCACGCGGTAGGAAGCATCGTTGAAGGCCACGCTTACCTGTGTCTGTGCCACTTCGCTCTCGCGGGTGTTGGAGTATACGGCACTCACGGTGTACGTGTGCTTGCCATCCTCCACGCTGGGCAGGATGTACTTACAGGTATTGGGCGCCACGGTGGCTATCTCTTTGCCGTCCTGGCAGAGCTTGTAGTGCTCCAGGGTGATCATCTCGCCACCCTCGGGAGCCATGCCCAGGCTGATAGGCCAGCTGTAGGGGTACTCGTAGCCGTTCTCCAGTGCATCCAGATAGAGCGATACGAATGGCTGTCCGGGCTGACGCACGAGGTCGTTGTAGCCGGCTTCATTGTCGCCTACCACGAGGCCGAGCACGTTGTAGCTTGAGGTCCTCACGTCGACCGACACGCTCACCACCACATCTTCGCTCTCGGGCACTGCCACGGGCTTGGCCAGACGGATGGTGTTCTTCTGTCCGTACTGCAACTTCGAGGCATCGAGTGTCTCGCTGTAGAACGGCTTCTCGTTGAGCTTAGAGCCGTAGTAGAAATTGAGGGTCCACGACTTCTGGGCACTCATGGGATAGAACGATACCTCGCTGATCTGCATGCCCTCGTACATCTTCAGGTCCTCGTTGCGGAAGCGTACGGCCGACTCCATGTCCCACTCACCACCGCCGAAGCTGGATATCTCACGACCCTCCTCGTAGTACTGCAGGCTGGAGAGGTTGGTGCCGGCTGCATCCCAAGAGAGGCGCACCTTGTTGATACCCGTCTGGTATCCGGTGAGGTTGGAGGGCGCAGCCAGGGAGAGAGGCTTCACGCTCACGCTTGCTGCGTCGCTGGCCTCACTTTCCACGGTGCCATACAGGGCCTTCACGGTGTAGGTGTAGGTCTTGCCCATCTCCACCGTGCGGTCGGTGCAGTTGAGTGCTTGGCCGCGGTATACCTCCACGCCGTCACGATACACCACGTAGTTGGTCACGGCATTGGCATTGACGATGGGAGCCTTCCATGAGATGGCGGTGGCTGCCAGACCTGAGAGCTGCTTGGCCGACAGCGACACGGGAGGACGGCTGGTGATGTTCTCATCGAGCTTTATCATGATGGCGGCTGAGAGGCCGTTGGAGTATTTGGCATTGACGAAAAATATCTTCTCGTCGTCGCTCATGTAGCGGAGGTCGGTCAGCTTTACACCCACAGGAAGCTTCGCACCCTTCTCGCGGAGCATGTCCTGGAGATTGTGCCAGATGCCGTCGCGATAGAAGGCGGCAAACTCGCCCAGACCCGTATCGTTGAGCTTCTGACCCTGTCCGAAGACCACGCCGTTGCTCGTCACGCCGGCCACGACGGCGGCATCCACGTTGGTATTCTGGTCAAACTGCGTGCAAGCACCGGTCGTTCTGTCGTAGAGCTTGTTCCAGGTGGCCACGTAGCGACCGTTGGGACTTACGCCGCTGGTGATGGTCCACTGTCCCATGTGCTTACGACCGTCGGGTACCACCTCTTTGTAGTTGCCCGCCTGGCCGGTCCAATAGGCAGGCATACGTATGCCCTCGTGTGCGTCAAATCCGCCCACCACGCTGGCATCGTCGCTCATGTGCTCAGCCACACCGCTCTCTTCCATGGGCAGGAGGTGTACGCTGCTCTTCATGTTCTCGTCGACGGTCCACAGGCAGGCCTTCCAGCCCTGAGCTGTACTGAGGGCACCTGCCACGTAGCGTCCGTCGCTCGTCACGTAGCGAGCGGCACCCAGGCTGGTGACGCCCTCGTCCACCTTACCCAGCAGGGCATGGTCCAGTACGTGCCATTTGCCACCGTACCAGATGCAGGGAGACTCTATCTCGGCGCCATTGCCCAGCACCTCGGTCGAACCGTATTCGCCCACTACCACGCCGTTGTTGGTCACGGCATAGCCGAAGCTGAAGGGGCCGTATACGTTGAGGAACTCAAATTCATTGTTCTTCGTATTCCAGCGGAAGGCCTGATAGACCGATCCGTCGTACACACCACCCGTGGCCCACTCGCCATTGAGGCTGGCATAG
>JAZLII010000129.1:0-23874 GCA_045617275.1 Bacteroidaceae bacterium | reverse complement strand
ATATGAAGTCTTACACTAAATCTCAGTTGGCTGCGATGGCCGATGTTTCTGTAACAACCTTCCGTCGCTGGATGAAGCACCATGAGGAGGCGCTGGATCAGATGGGTGTGGCTCGCAATGCCCGCCTTCTGCCTCCCATTGCCGTGCAGTATATCTGTGATAAGTTTGGCATCGTCATTGAGGAGTAGGGAGCAAGGCTCTACGCATGCTTAGCTACGAACAAGCAGTGCTTACGAATGGCAGATGCCGTAAGTGTTTTCTTTTAATACATGAACATAATGAACGTAACGAACTTGCACTTTGGGTAGGATAATACCTTATGCATGGCCTGTCTTACTTAGAAGATCTACGTTCTTTTCGTTCTTTGTGTTCATGTCAATGACTTATGAACCATACCTCGTGATTCGTCATGAGGCCTTAAAACCTTTTAAATGTATGAAAATCTTGAATAATAATCCCATCTATGTGTGTCATTCCTCCATCCACTGGAAGGGTATGGCCCGTGTGCAGAGTGATCCTCGCTTTGTGCAGTTCAAGTCAGAGGAGTATGGCTATTGTGCCGCTTTCTTGCTCTTCTTCATGTATCGCCAGATGTATGGTTGCAATACCATCCGCAAGTTCATGAGCGCTTGGTCATCGCCCTATGCCATCAAGCTGGAGTATCTTGTCAAGTGCGTGTCCTACTATGCCGGTATCGATGCTGATAAGCCTATTGCAGGCTATGACTGGAATGCCTATATCCGCATCATGTGTGCCCTGAGCTATGAGTTGAATGGCCGCCGTGCCAAGAAGGTGCGTGTCTGCAAAGGCCTTTGGTATGCCATCCGCTATCACGAGCAGGTACTCGGAGAGTAGGAGAGTGGTGATGAATTATATGGTTCCCCTGCACCGGCAAGGTGTGGGGGATTTTGCTTAAATATAGTTATCTATTTCATTTAATAAGCGAGTAAATATCCAAGATATTAGTAGTACAGAGGGAATCGTTATGAGGGCAAACAGGTATGGATTTTCGTTCCATCCTAAATGCTCATATATGTTCATGGGTAGTCTTTGCATTATATATATTGCAAAAGCCTGTGTGCCAAGCCATTGTAATATTGTGTTATCAAACTTTACTTTTGTTGACATAAGTGTCAAAACTATACAGAATATACAAGCACATAAACCATATCTATCGTTACCAATGCGGAAGTGCCATAACATAAGAATCACAATTAAGAGGCAAAGGATGAGCCACGACACAGTTGGTTTTCTCATGTTCCTTTCTGTATAATTTCGGAGCATTGAGTACCACATTCCCAGTGGAAATGTGAGGATAGTATCATACCACCAGCTACCTTTGCCTGACTTATATAGCAGCATCCAAAATACAATGCTTAATAATGTTACAATTATGGGAATCAATTTGTGCCTTGTTGTATCTGTTTTTATGAGGCGTTGTGTGCAGGTGAGAGCGATATAAGTAATGATGTATAATAGTAGTATTACACAAATAAACCAATTGCTATTACCGATGCTCTCCCATCCCACCCAACATAATAGGTATTCTTTGGAGGAGAAGGAAGTACCTATTATAATATTAAGCAAGGCATAGCATGCTACAGCAATATCAAAGTGAACGAGTGTCTTTAATATTCTTTTTCTAGGGAAATTGCAGGTGTAGGATGGTTTTCTCTTTACAGATTCCATTATACCGTATCCTGAGTAAAATAGGTACATGGCCACCATAAGTTGTCCTATATGACGAAGAATGATTTCGTAAGGAGTGTCTAAGTAACTATCATGAAGTTGGATATACCCTCTCATGTGAGAGTAAAGGATGATGATGGCAAAGATACCTTTAATAGCATTGGTTGACTTTGGAGAGCCGTAATCTTCGTGGAAGGAAGAATACTTCATTCCATAAATCGCAATGATAAATAATATGATAAAGAGAATTGCCATATTGCTTTATCGAGATATTTTAGCCTTGACCATTGATAGAGTTTCTTGCATGGTCTCATCTTTACGCAGTGCAAACCAGTAGAGAGCAGCGGCTATGGAAGCTCCCAAGATCAAGAGTACAATATTGGGAAGTGGTAAAAGGGTTATGAGGTATGCTGGTATGCTAACGATCATTGAGAGAATTAGGAACTTGGCGTAGTCCTTAAATTGGGACAAGAATCCCATGCCGAAAAGTTTGCCGTTGTAGTACGTGTTTATGTAGACTGCAATAATGCTATATATGACTTTTGAAACGCTGATGCCCAGAACACCAAAAGGTATAGCAGAGAACAGAATTCCAAATGATATAACACGCTTTATGACTTCCAGTCTTAGTATAAGGTCGCTTCTGCCTTTAATTTTGATTAAATTAAGATTGATGACACATAAGTGATCAAGCATGATTGCAAAAGAGAATATCTGCAGGTAAATGATGGCATGTTCCCATTTCTCGGTCAGCAAAAAAAGAACTAGAGGCCTTCCTAACGCTGCGAGCAATATACAGCAGAAGAAGATACACATGGACGTCAACCGAATGTATTTTTTATATGCCGCTATCAGACGCTCTGTTTCATTCTGAAGTTTTGCCAAAACAGGGTAGGTGACAGAATTGAGGACTCCATTGATGTTATCAACGGGAAGTTTTGCTATCTGCGTACCTCTTGCGTAATTTCCTAAGGATGCTGGCGTGAAAAACTTGCCGATAATGATGGAGTCTAGATTGAAGTAGATGGCCGTCAAAAGGCTAGCGCCAAGCATGTTTTTCCCAAATCCGAAGAGTTCATCAAATGACTGTTTTGAAAATTTACATTTTGGGAACCACCGACATTGATAGATAATGCATATTAATCTAAATGCTCCTGCAAGAAGATTCTGACATACGAGAGCCCATACCCCCCAGCCAATATATGCTAGCCCTATACCTATAAGGCCTGATAGGGGAGAAGCAATAAGGTTTGCTTTGGCAAGTGCTTTGAAATTTACTTCCGCTGTTAGCTTTGCCGTTTGTACAGCGACAAGTGCGTAGAGTATAAGGCTTAAGGATTGTACTCTGAGTATCGGGCAGAGTATAGGCATGTTGTAGAAGTCTGCTACCCAAGGTGCAATAACGACAAGAAGTAACACAAAGAAGATGGAGATACCGAAGTTGGTGAGAAACACAGTCGAGTAGTCTTCGTCTGTTCTTTCCAATTTTCGTATGAGAGCGGAACTGAATCCGCTATCAATGAATGTGTTGCTAATGGCGATGAATACACCAAGCATTCCCACAGTTCCGTAGTCAGAGGGAGAAAGCAGGCGAGCAAGAATAATGCCCAAGCCAAACTGGATAATTTGCAATGAGAATTTCTCTATTGCAGCCCACTTGGCCCCGTTAATCGCTTGTTGCTTTATGCTCGTAGACATATGAGATTTTTTATATTTTATCTCCGAAAAGACTTTTTACAAGATCGTTGTATGTATTTTCTGCAGTAGTATGCCCATTAGGTGGCAGAAGAAATTCATTAAAGAATTGTTCTCGAGCTTCTTTCTTCGGGTCAATCCCCATTAAAACAGTTTCTTCGATAAACTTTACGACCTCTTCTTCTGTTTGACCTATATAATGATTATCGAAGCATTGAATCCCAAAAGGACAGAGTTCTTGACGGACAGACAGAATATCTCGTGTTAAGAACATACATGGTTTCTTCGTATATTGATATTCTGCTGTAAAAGATCCACAGTCATGTATAAGAGCATCTGAGGTTTTAAACAACTCTACAAATTCACCGTCTTCAATTTGAGTGTTAGGCATGTTTACCCACAAGTCATAGTATTCTTTTGCTCTTTGTTCGCCCCAATCAGGATGCTTGCATAATTCGGAAAATAAACGTGGATGAGGTTTGAATGCAATGAGGAGCTGGTCTTGGTATTTCTTCGCAATCTCCAGCATCGTCTTGTGTGTCCAAATGAAAGAAGGCCTATAAAACATTTCATTGGGTACAATCTGAAAATGGGGAGCCCAGATAATTCTTTTACGATTGTCTTTGCACTTCCATGGATCATTCTTGATTGGTGCTGAAAAGTCATCTGCATGAGGCTCTCCAACAACTCGCACATTTTTGCCTTTTACAAGTGAAAGGTCACGAGCATTTTGCAAATGAAGCTTGGTCGGATAATAAAGTCGCCACGCAATATTATGAAATTTTGTGTTGTAGCCCCAGTTTGCTTTTACATTTTGCAATCCATATGGGTAATAGGCAATAAGTTTCTTCTTAAAGTAGGAATAAGAGGCATTTTCCCCAAACATCCCTTCATAAGGTTGAATATAAAATAGAATATCCGGATTTAAACTTTTTACTCCGTTCTTTAATGGTAAATCTTTCTGCTGTATATAATGAACGCTCTTTGAGTTGAAAAGTTTGATTAGTTCTTCTTTATTTCGATTGTTTGCTTCTTCTGTTAATGTGGCGAATTCGGAAATAACAACTGTCAAGAAAAACCGAGAGTCTTTTGAAAGGTGGTCATAGAGTTTTTGATACCTCCACATGCTTCGATTTGCGGCAAAAAATACAACATTTGCCTTACCTCTTTTTCTAATTATCAATAGGTTTTTAAGATGGCATAATCTTAGAACGTATATATTTAAATCTATCTTTTGCCACCAGTCATATTTCCCAAACAATTTCCTTGGTATAATAATTGGCCTTAGAAAACACTTTCTTAATTGATTAATAAAAAAAGATATTCTCATAGGATTTTAGTTAAGACCAAAGCAACCACACGCTTTATTTGAAATATTCATCTTCATCCCCCAATCATATACTTTGGATAGTAAGGGCAATTCCAAACGATGTTCTTTTGCCAATTCCACTATAAAGCGAAGCCCGTACGGAAAATCTTCCGTAAAGTATCGGCTTTCAAAATCTGGTATCCAGCCACCTGCAGATTCTCTCATTGGGGAGAGGATGTTTTGAAAAGCTGGTATGCTGCTGATTTTCCTTGTTAGACTTTCTGCATCGTGACTTTCATAATACTCCAACAGTGTAGGGATGGCTCCTTTTTTTATAGGAAGCACATCAAGTAGTTGCATAAATTCGGCATCCATGTCAATCAACAGTTGGCTTGCGTCGTTTGTCCATTCTTTATAGAACAAAATGTTGTGATCGAACGTTTCGCATTTCCAATCTTTGAACATTGAATACAACCGAGCTGTGTGAAGGATAGGATTACTGTTTGTCAGTGACACTTCGTAATGCGATGGGAGCATTTTCGTTGGGGTCAGCCACAAACGTTCTACCAACTGACGGAAATCTTCTTGATCGCAGACATTCTCTAGTGCAATTGCCACTTGCTGCTTATAGCCCAGAAGATTTGCTGCATGACCATATTCTGTAGTACGTGCAATAAAAGGTGTACGTTGGAATCCGAATAGCTTTGCTTTTCCACCTAGCACGCGATGGGCAGCAAAGAAGAAGCCTGTACTGCACACGATAGAACCAACTACAGCTTCTCCAACGAATTCTTTTATCCGTTCAAGAGTCTCTTCTATGGCGAAACCAGGCAAACATAGAAAAATGATGTCGCTTCCTGCCATAACTTCCTCCGGTCGATCACTGACGGCAGCAATATGGCCATAAAACACATTTCCCTGAAGGTCTGTAATCTTAATGTCTTGCGACCAGCGTTCTGGATGTTGGGTGTAGATGTTGACCTCTACCTCTGGTTGGGAAGAAAGTACTCCGGCACAAACGTGGCCAAGGGAACCGCCTCCACAAATACATACCTTCGTCATGATTTGATTTCCTTTAGCGCATCTATCAGTCGATCGTTATCTTCCTTACTTCTCACAGCAAGTCGGACAAACTTATTGGGCTCTATGCCTTTCTTTGCACTGCATGCACTGATCAGAATGTTATGATTCTTCAGCAGCTCAAGAGCAAGGCCATTGGCTGTATAAGGTGCTTTAACCTCACAAAGCACGAAGTTGGCTTGCGTGGGCATAACATACAAGAAAGGTACATGTGATAGTTTCTCCAGAAAATCAGCACGAACATCGATGAAACGTTCACAAGCATTCTTGTAATCCTTTTCATACTTTGTGAAAATCTGCATGAAGAACTCTGCAAAGGAATTGATGTTCCATATGCTAACTTGCTTCTTCATCGTTGAGATGAGGTCAACATCGGCACTGGCAAGAATACCAAGGCGAAGACCAGGAACACCATAACTCTTTGAAATGGACTTCATGACCGCCATGTGTGGATAGGCTTCGAGAAGATTATCGTGTAGCATAGAAGATGTCTCCCACTGTTCGCTAAAGTCCACAAAACTTTCATCTACAATCAGGCGAATGCCATTGTCCTCACACCATCCTGCCAACTTGCAGATGTCATCAAGAGGTATGAAGTTGCCCGATGGATTATCGGGATTGATGAGAAGAAGCGTTTCTACATGATGCTTGCCGAAATACTCTATCAAGTCATCGGCTGTATAGCGGAAATCGCGGTTCTGCGGAATGAAGGCTTCCACCAGTTCCTCGCACAGACGATTGGGGTATTCTTCAAAAGTAGGACGGACTACACCCATTTTGCCTTCTACATTTTCCATCAAAGCTTTGATGAGTTCAGCAGCACCATTGCCCGGAATGATATACTCTTCCTTGACTCCCCAGCATTTGCTAGCAAGTAGGGTGTTAACCTTCATGCCTGATGGATACTCCCCGAGTAGCGTACGGAAGTTGGCTTCAAGTTCGTCTATAATCTTCGATTTGCGGAAATATGGATTCACGAGATAGCAGAAGTCAAGCATTTGTGGGAAACGCCAGAAACCGCCATAACGGGTATAGTATTTCTTCAAGAGCATCTCGGGATCAGAAAATAATGCTTCCGCAATATCAAGATCCTGTTTGTCGTCAATCTCATACCACTTTTCGTCTGTAATAGGAAGTGCTTTCAGATCATGAGAGTTGAGGAAGGAGATGATACGGAGTACGTTCTCGTAATATTCATTGTTACCTACAGATCTGGTGTAAGCTTCAAGGAAAGGTACATACTTGGTTGTGCTAAACTCCTTTGAAAATTTATAAATATTGACAGTCTTGTAATATTTGTCGACATCTGCATAACGGAAAGCAGCCTTTGGTACAAAATTGATGATATTATTGTCTTCATCTATTCGAACCATTGTGCCATCCATCCATGTCTCATACTTTGCTACAAGGGCCAAGTTTGGGAAAGGATTATTAAGAAGAAGGTTAAACATACCGTCCTCAAAGATGAGGTCACTTTCAAGTAGCAGCGTGTCATCTTCCATCATCTTTTCCTTAGCTAAAGCGAGGGAATAGATGTTATTGGTCTTATCAAAGATAGGATTGTTTATATACTCGATTCTCAAACCGTCATGCTCGTTGCCAATGTACTCCATCAACTTCTTTCCCTCATAGCCAACAACGATAACCACACGATTAAGGCTGAGTTTGGACAATTGCCCAAGCACACGGTCTATAAGGGGAGTACCATTGACAGGCACCATACATTTGGTATTGTTCTTGGTATATTTACCAAGGCGCTTACCCATTCCTGCTGCTAAAATTATTGCTTGCATCTTTCTATTTTGTTTTCCCTACGATATTTGTGCTGGTCACTTCGTGCTTCATCTCCTCGATGACTTGGAGGAGGTATTGGCCGTACTGGTTTTTGAGCATGGGCTGGGCGAGTTGGCGCATGCGGTCCTCGGTGATCCAGCCTTTGCGGTAGGCGATGCCTTCGAGGCAGGCGACTTTGAGGCCCTGACGCTTCTCGACGACCTCGATGTAGGTGGAGGCTTCGGAGAGGGAGTCGTGGGTGCCGGTGTCGAGCCAGGCGAATCCACGGCCGAGGGTCTGGACCTTGAGCTCGCCATCCTCGAGGAACTGCTGGTTGACGGTGGTGATCTCGTATTCACCACGGGCTGAGGGCTGGATGTGGGAGGCTACGTCTACTACCTTGTTGGGGTAGAAATAGAGGCCCACCACTGCATAGTTGCTCTTGGGCTGGGCGGGCTTCTCCTCGATGGAGAGGCAGTTGCCCTCACGGTCGAACTCAGCCACGCCATAGCGCTCGGGATCTTTCACCCAATAGCCGAAGACGGTTGCCTTATGGTCTTCCTCTGCGGCACGGACGGCTTCATGAAGCATGGCTGAGAAACCACTGCCGAAGAAGATGTTGTCACCCAGTACGAGGCAGGCACAGTCGTTGCCGATGAAGTCCTTGCCGATGGTAAAGGCCTGTGCGAGGCCGTCGGGAGAGGGTTGCTCGGCATATTCAAAATGGACTCCGTAGTCACTACCGTCTCCCAGAAGGCGCTTGAAGCCGGGGAGGTCGTAGGGGGTGGATATGATAAGAATATCACGGATGCCAGCCAGCATGAGGACGCTGATGGGGTAGTAGATCATGGGTTTGTCGTAGATGGGCATCAACTGCTTGCTGATGCCTTTGGTGATGGGGTAGAGGCGTGTGCCGCTACCACCGGCGAGGACGATTCCTTTCATGTTGACTTGTCTTTTTACGTCAAAATATATTTTGACGAACGGAACTTTTTGGAGGGGGCGTAATAATAAAAACGCTGCGGAAAGTGGGTGGTGGTTTTATTTTATGATCTTGAAGTAGCTTTGAGGCATGGTGCTGAGGACGGCAGAGACGAGGCCGTTGAGGGAGACCACGACACGGCGGTCCTTACGTATGCGGAGTACGTGGCCCTGTACACCTTTGAAAGGACCCAGGATGACCTCCACGGGCTGGCCGTGGGTGAGAACGACGTCGGGGTTGTCGAGGAAGAGCAAACCTTCATCGGAATCTTGGGTGACTCGGATAAAGTCTTCCATGGTTTTCTCTTCGATGACCATGGGTTTGCCTTGACTTTTGTCCATGTAATAGCGTAGGCCGGCATCATCCTCATGGAGCTTTTTCCAGGGTTCGATGATGTTGCTGGTGGTGTAGATGAAGACCAGGTTGTGGACGATAGCTTTTGTCTTGGTTTTCACTTCTCCCTTTTTTTCCTCTCGTACGGTCTTGGTCGGTACGTAGCAACGGAAACCATCAGTCTCAAGGAGAGCCTTAGCTTTGAGTTCGCGGCAGTAGGAACTTCGCATCACATACCATTGGTATTTATCCCGCTCGTTTTCTTCGGGTTCTGCAACTGTTTCGGTTGAATATTCTAACTCAGACTTGTGTTTGAGGAATTCCTCGTGAGACAATACTTGGGGACACCCATCTGCGTGTGCAGGTGCGGCCACCTGGGAGGTGAAATCAGGCGCATTATTAGTTTTCTCGTTCATGCTATCCAGCGAATCGCGAAGTTAAGGACGTCATTGTTTACAATGAAACAACGTGCAAAAATAGCAAAAAAAATAAAAACCGCCCACTTTTTGCCTTGTTTTTTTGCATAAGATGGTTGAAATTCGCAATTAGCATAGCTAAAGGAGGTAGAGGTGTTAGCAATATACGGTCCGATCGGACAAGTGATCGCGAAAGAATGCATGGCATGGATTTAAGTAGAATTTAACATGAAAAATATATACAAACATAAAGGATAAAGCGGCGGTAATAACGGCATGTAGCTCGTCCAAATCACGTCACGAGTGCACCCCTCTCGACGATAGTCGATAAGTTTTCGAGGGTGTTTAGATTTTGTTAAAAATATTGTTTTTTCCTCCTAACTTTTGGGTAAGTTGGAAAAAGTGTGTAAATTTGCAGTTTGAAACTATACATTATAAAAAATAATTTTATAGCTTATGAGAAAACTTTTACTTTCATTGGTTGCACTTCTTTGTGCAACAGTATCTTTCGCTCAGACCGAGTTGCTGACCAACGGCGGTTTTGAGACTTGGAATGGCGATGTACCCGCAGGTTGGTGCTCACAGTCATGGAGCAATGCTGCCGTTTCAGCATCCACTACCGCTCACAGTGGTAGCAAGGCAGCTCAGTTGGTCAACACCTCAAAGGATGGCAATCAGCGTATTGCCTCAGATGTGCTCAGCCTGAAGGCCGGTACCTACACCTATACCGCCTATACCAGAGCTTTGGACGGACAGGCTGCTGCTCGTCTGGGCTATGTACCCGCTACCAAGCAGGCAGATGGTTCGTATAAGGTAGGTAGCTATTCTTGGGGTTACAACCAGAACAAGGTGAATGGTCCCGACACCATCTCTACCGAGTGGTTCAAGCAGACCTACACCTTTACCCTGAAGGAGACCACTGCGCTGACTCTCTGCGTGATGCACAGCAAAAATTTCCTCAGTTCTACCATCCTTTTGGATGATGTCTCTCTGACTACTACTGATGGTGGTATCAGCACAGAGGAGGCTGGTGGCAACACCGATACTCCCGACACTCCTGTGATCGTTGATGCAGAGCACATCTCTATCGCAGAGTTCTTGCAGAAAGCTGATGTCAACACTACCTATGAGCTCACTGGTACCGTTACCAGCATTGTCAATACTACCTACGGAAATCTTTACATTGAGGAGAACGGTTCGTCTGTATATGTTTATGGAATCCTCGATGAGAAGGGACAGAAGCAGAATTTCCTCAGTTTGAATATCGCTGTAGGTGACTTGCTGACCATCCAGGGTAAGTATAAGGTCTATAAGGATACCCCAGAGATTGAGAATGCACAGTTCGTAAGCGTACAGAAGGGTGCTGCCTATGAGTGTGAAGGCGACGGTACAGAGCTGAATCCCTACACCGCAGAGGACGTGAAGCATCTCGTGGGTACTGTAGATAAGACTGAAAAGTACTGGGTAAGCGGCACCATCCTGGGTGTCTGCGTCTCAGGATCTCAGTATACCACTACTATTGCCGATGATGCTAATACCAACCTCGCTGTTGGTACAGAGGAGAGCTGGGTACCCGTTCAGTTGCCCGCAGGTGACGTGCGCGATGCCCTCAACCTCGTAGATCATCCAAGCTACCTCGGTGCTGAGGTTGCCGTATACGGTACGCTTGTGGCTTACTTCTCTGTTGCTGGTGTGAAGAACGTAACAGGCTATGATATTGATGCTGAGGATGACTTCACTGTAGAAGATGCGACGGCCTTGACAGGTAAGTACACCGCCTCTACCTTGCTCTGCATTGATGATTTCGGTACTATCGGTGACTTTAAGAATGTTACTGTTAGCATTGAGGGCGACAAGGATGGCAATGTGACTATCACAGGTATGACCAAAGAACCCCTGCAGGGACAATATGTCAGCGAAACTGACGAAGGCGAAACCTACTATGCTATCCTCTTCTCCAATGCACAAATGCTGACAGCTGATGAGGAGACTGGCATGCCTGTCGAGATACCTGCTTTCTGCGAGGTGATGGACAACATGCTGCTCTTCGACTATCAGATGGTAACTGAGAATGAGCGTGTCGCTGCTGCTTTTGTCATCCGTGAGGGTGAGAGCGTAGAAGGAGCAGAAGCTTATACTGCCAGTGTTGTTCTTGCCAATGCCCAGACCGGCGAGGATATGGCTCCCATGAACACTACAGCTTATGTGATGGAGCTTGAGGATGAGGATGGTAAGTACCTGGCTTTGCTCAATATCTGTGGTCTGCCCGCAGTCATCGGAGAGTATGCAGAGAATGGTGACATTCTGATATATCCCTCTATGCAGTGGCCCGTGATCCTTGACATGGCTAACGAAGAGGACATGATGTGCATCCGTCTTACTGCTACTGACAATGGATATACCTATACTGTTGCTGTTCCCGGCTATGCCATGTTTGCAAGCGCCTATGTCATGACTATCAACCTCACCAAGGTTGGTGGTGCAGATGCTATCAAGAATGTTGGCGAAGTACAGAATGACGTGATCTACAATCTTCAGGGTCAGCGCGTCAATAAGGTTCAAAAGGGCCTTTACATCAAGAATGGCAAAAAGGTGCTGGTTAAGTAAGCGCTAAGCCAGGCTTGCTTGTGCTTAGCCGAACGCAAAGCAGCTCGGCGAAGCCAATATGCTGGTTAAGTAATTCACCTTATTTATAATAAAGAGCCCGAAATCTTTGTGGTTTCGGGCTTTTTTCGTACCTTCGCACCATGAAAAGAAAATGCCTTGTAGCCATCCTCATGCTTTTGCTTCCCCTCTTCGTCCTGGCAGACGACGTGACGGGTGTGGTGGTAGATGCTGAGACGGGCGAGACGCTCATCGGTGCCACCGTCAGAGTGGAGGGTACTCAGCAGGGAGTGATGTGCGATGATGAGGGGCGCTTTGTGCTCGATCTGCCTAAGGGTCAGCGCTACACGCTCACCATCAGCTATATAGGCTATGAGAAGCAGACCATCACAAGTGACAAGATAAAGGCAGGCAAGCCGCTTCGCATCTCGCTACGGTCCGTGAGCAATACCATGACCGACGTGGTGGTGACGGGTGTGTACGAGCGCAAGAAAGAGAGCTTTACCGGTTCGGCTGCCACTTACTCGGGTAAGGAACTTCGTCTGCTTGGTGCACAGAATGTGCTGAAGAATCTTAGCATACTCGATCCCAGCTTCAAGATCAATGAAAACACCCTCATGGGAAGCAATCCCAATACGATGCCCAACATTGAGGTGCGTGGCAAAACCAGCATCATGGGGCTGAAGGAAGAGTATGGGCAGGATCCCAACCAGCCCCTCTTCATTCTCGACGGCTTTGAGACCGATGTAGAGACCGTGATGGATCTCAACATGAACCGTATACAGAGCATCACCATTCTCAAGGATGCAGCCTCTACTGCCATCTATGGTTCGAAGGCGGCCAACGGTGTAGTGGTCATAGAGACCATTCGCCCCGAACATGGACGACTCAGACTCGACTATAAGGGCGACTTTGGCCTTACGTGGTCCGACCTGACCAGCTACAACTTGATGAACGCCTGTGAAAAGATGCAGTTTGAGGAAGTGTCGGGTCTGTACAAAGACCATACTGGTGTGCATACCAACCAGCTCGCTCTTGACGACCTTCACAATGAGCGTCTCAAGGAGATAGCCCGAGGAGTGGACACCTACTGGTTGAGTGAGCCCATTCGATTGGGTTTCGACCAGAAGCACAATGTCTATGCAGAGGGAGGCGAGGAGAAGATACGCTATGGCATAGGTCTCACCTATGGTAACAATGAAGGTGTGATGAAGGATAGTTTCCGCAAGACGTTTGGGATGAACATCGACCTCATCTACCGTACGGGAATCTTCCAGTTCAGCAATAAGTTTGTGCTTAACAGTACGAAGACGAGCGATCCCACTACTCCTTTCAGCGAATATGCCCAGGCCAATCCCTACTACCGAAAGCACAATGCTGAGGGTGGGGTGGACAAGTACCTCTATGTGCCAGACAGTCCCTATGAGAGCCCTGTGTCCAATCCGCTCTACAATGCCTCGCTCAACAGTTATGACCGAAGCAATGCGCTGGGCTTCACCGACCATTTTGTGGCCGATGCTTTCTTCAATGATTGGCTGAGGGCTCGTGTGAAGTTTGGTGTCACCCAAAGCAATACCACCGATGAAGGCCATCTCTCTCCACTCGACACACGTTTTGATGCTGTGGAAGATACCCAGCGCGGTAGTTATAGCCACACCCAAGCTAAGGCCTTGCGCTACGAGGGCGATGCCAACCTCACCTTTGGACGACTCTTTGCCGAGAGACATATGGTCAATCTCGTGGCTGGTATAAACCTCTCTCACAGCAGGACCATGGCCAACGGATACCGTGCAACGGGCTTCACGGAGGATGCCTTTGATGCCCCCAGTTTTGCCAATCGCTATCCGGAGAATGGCAAGCCTTCTTACAATGAGAGTACCCGCCGAAGTGCCAGTTACTATGTGAATGGAGGCTATCAGTGGTGTGAGCGCTTCCTGCTGGATGCCAACTGGCGCTACGATGGAAGTTCGGTCTTTGGTAGCGAAAATCGTTTCCGCCACACCTGGAGCGTAGGTCTGGGATGGAACGTACACAAGGAAAGCTGGATGAGTCGCCTTGCAGAACGTCAGGCTCTCTCTCTTTTGAAGCTTCGCACGAGCATCGGTACCCCAGGCAACCAGAGTTTTTCTGCCTATCAGAGCATCACCACTTATCAGTTCGTCCCTCTCATGAGCAACGTCTTCGGCAGCGGTGTGCTCATACACAGCATGGGCAATCCCAACCTCAAGTGGCAAAGCACACTCAACTGGACCATCGGTCTGGACATGGAAGCATGGCAGAGACGAGTAAGCCTCAGTGCCGACTATTTCATCAAGGATACCAATCCCTTGCTGGCCAATATCACCACTCCCGGTTCGCTAGGTGTCAAGCAGACCTACATGAATCTGGGTGCTCAGACCACCAAGGGTGTGGAAGCCACCTTTCGTGTGACCCCCATCAACAAACCCCAGCAGGAGCTCCATTGGAACATCTCGCTCAATGCACGTCACTATGTGGCCGAATATCGCAAGATAGGTCATTCTCTCGATGCGCTCAACGAGTCCAACAAACTTCTTCCCAACGAGATGACGCGCTACTATGATGGTGGTAGTCCTACGGCCATCTGGGGAGTGAAGAGTGCTGGCATCGATCCGGCTACGGGTAAGGAGATATTCATCAAGAAAGATGGCACCTATACCTTCCAGTACACCACCGACGACGAGGTAGTGCTGGGTGACACCCGTGCCTGCCTCGAAGGTACGCTAGGTACGAGTCTCTACTGGAAGGGACTGACGGTGGGTGCCTACTTCAGCTATGAGTTGGGAGGTCAAGTCTTCAATACCGACCTTTTCAACAAGGTGGAGAACATAGACTTCACAGATATCAACTACAATCAAGACCGCAGAGCGCTCTACGACCGTTGGAGCCCCCTCAACACGGAGGCTCGTTTCAAAGGCATATCCTTGGTTCAGGCCACGGATAAGAGTTCGCGCTTTGTCATGGACAGAAGCACCCTTCAAGGCACCTCGCTGCTGGTCAGCTATCAGTTCCCCAAGCGTCTCATTGCTCCCGCTAAATTGTCGTCTCTCTTGCTTCAATGCAACATGAACGACATCTTCTATAAGAGTACCGTCAAGCAGGAGCGAGGCATTGCCTATCCCTATGCCAAGACGGTAAGTTTCACACTTTCAGCAGGATTCTAAAGTCGAACAAGTCCAAAAGTCAACAAGCCAATGAGTCAATAGGTCAATAAGCTAATAAGCCAACGGACCAACGAGTCAAGTATAAGAAATGAAGCAACTATACAAACTTTTCACTTTTCACTTTTCACTCTTCACTACAGCGCTTGCGCTGATGGGATGCAGTTCCTTCCTCGATGTGAAGCCCTACGACCAGATTGCTGAGGATCAGCTCTTCCAGTCGCAGCAAGGTTTCGAGAAGTTGCTCAATGGCATCTATATCGAGCTCAACAGCGATGAGCTCTATGGCAAGTCCCTTACGGTGGAGATGCTGGAGGTGATGAGTCAGATGTGGCAGGTGGGTGACAATGAGGAAGTGTGGGGTGACTACATTGACCTTTGGCACCATCGCTATGGTACCACCTACTGGCGCAAGCGTTTCGACCAGACCTGGGACAAGGCCTATGCCCTCATCGCCAATTGCAATAAGATACTCGACAACATAGACTCCCACAAGGAGGTGCTAAGTTCCTCCCGCTATGCCCTCATCAAGGGTGAGGCACTGGCCCTGAGAGCATTTCTTCATTTTGACATGCTCCGCCTCTTTGGTCCTGTGTATATCAAAAATCCTCAAGGTCGTGGCATCCCCTACCGCATGCATCAAGGTTTGGAACTCACTCCTGTGCTTCCTGCTGACAGTGTGATGCAATGTGTTATCGCCGATCTGGAGTCCTCGCTCGAGTGTCTTCAGGACGACCCTGTGCGTACGAGAGGCACCATGATGAGCGATGATCGCAAGTCGGACGACAACTTTGAGCGCTATCGTGCTTTCCGCATGAACTACTTTGCCGTCAATGCCCTTCTGGCTCGTGCCTACCAGTGGATGTGGGATCCTTCCAAGTCGGACTACTCCGATGTGAGTCCCCAGGATGCTATGTACCGCGAGAAAGCCCTTCACTATGCTGAGGTGGTACTGCAGGCCAGCCGTGACGGCATCTTCCCGATGGTGGATCGCTCTGCCGTGCTCGGCACGCCCACCGATCCCGACCGCATCTTCTCCACGGAGGTGGTCTTCGGACTCAACCACGAGCAGCGAGGCAAGCTCTACACACGCTTCTTCGACCCTGCACTCATGCCCTCGCCTGTCTTCACGATGGACAGTCTCATTGTCAACCATCTCATCTATGACAACTACGACACCTTCTGGGCCTCGGGCGATGACTATCGCTACATAGCCAACTGGAAACAGACGGGCAACCGCTTCTTCTTCTACAAGTATGCCGATCTGCAAAACAGTTCGCTGATAGCTGGTCGCATGGTCCCCCTCATACGCATCGGTGAGATGTATCTGATCGCTTCTGAGGCGCAGACCTCCCAGGAAGATGGCGCTTCCGTCATCAACGAGTTGAGAAAATACCGTGGTACGGGCGATATCCGCACCTCCACCTACCGTCGTTCACGCTTGGGCTACGAATACATCCGTGAGATGATAGGGGAGGGACAGGTGTTCTACTACCGCAAGCGCAGTTATAGCAATATGGTCTACGGTCTCACTACCAGCCTCACCACATTGGCCACCCCGGCCGATGAGGCTATCTATGTTGTACCCCTTCCCGATTCGGAAAAAGACTACAGGTGAGCAGTTATGGAATAGAGACTCAAAGAGTCAATAAGCAAAATGTAAGCATGAAGCTATATCATCTTTTCACTTTTCATTTTACACTTTTCACTTTAGTGCTTGCGCTAACAGCCTGCTCGGAGAGTGAGGTGTCCCTGTACTCTGGTACCGATGGTATCTATTTCAACAATCGCACCTCCGGTCAGATGCTCACCGACAGCATGGCGTTCACCTTCATCTACTACGATTTCGACAGTACCGACGTAGAAGTGAAAGTGCAGACCTATGGCAGGGCCAAGGACTACGACCGTCCCTTCGACCTGATGGTGACAAGTCCCGATGCCGTGCTTGGCGAGGACTATAGCCTGTGCAGTAAGCCTGTGATGCCAGCAGGTGAGAGTGCGATGAATTTCATCGTTCGGCTCTATAAGCGCCAGGTGCTCAATGAGCGCTCCCTTCGCCTTGACTTCTCGCTCTCTCCCAATGAGCATTTCGGTACGAACTATCCTCTGGCACCCAGTGTCGATGAGGCTGCTCAGGGCACCGATGCTCTCCATTTCCATATCTCTTTCTCCAATCAGTACACCGTACCTCCTCGCGGGTGGCAGACCATGTTTGGTGGAACCTTTAAGCCTGAGAAGCTCGACTTGCTGGTGAAGCTTTTCCCAGAGATACCCAGACAGATGTACAATGAGTCCGGAGCCATCCCCTTGGCCAAGTGGTCGTATATGCAGAAGTCGGTGTACGACTATGTCAATCAGCAGATACAGTACTACATGATGGGTGCCGCCTACAATCCGCTCATCTTCGACCATGACGGCGAGGTGCTCGACTTTACTCGCTAACCCTTATTATACATTCCCCACTATATTCCTATCATCCGACCATGTTGAGACCTCATATACGTCCTTTTCTCATGCTCTCACTGTTCTCCCTCCTCCTGGAGTGGACGATGGTGTCTTGCTCGCCCGACCTTGGCAACTACGACTACGTCTCCCTCAACGATGTGGAGATACAGATGCCAGAGTCGATGACGGCCGTCTTGCACGAGTCTCTCGATGTGGTGCCTCGCCTTTCGGCCTCTACCTTCGATGCCAGTGCCTATACCTACGAGTGGATGGCTTATCCCGAAGACAACTCCACCCCCTTCTTGCTTTCCGAGGAGAGGGACTTGCATGTGACTGTCAAGCTGCCCACTGGCCCGTACACTTTGGTATATACGGTCAAGGAGAAGGAGGGAGGATTTTTCTATCGAAGCAAAGCTCGTCTGCAGGTCAATACGCCCTTCTCGGAAGGATGGCTTGTACTCTGTGACGACCAGGGGCGTGCCCGCTTAGATATGTATTCGCAGGTGAAAGGCCAACTCTACTCCGACATCCTGCCCGACGATATACGCCAGATGCGTGGTCCGCTCCATCTCTATTACATCAACCAGCGAAGCACGTCGGAGTCGCCCTTCTATCTTCTCACCGAGGATGGTTCCACACGCCTGTCTTCCAACGACTTTGCATGGAAGGAGGAGTACCGAGTGGCCTATGAGATGGGCGCTGAGGAGGATCGCGCTGTACGTCCCTCGTGTCTGGCAGTCAATGGCGCGGGCAAGGTCATGGTAGACCAAGAGGGTGGGGTGTACTATTGCAACAACATCATGGGCGACGGGCTCTACAATCAGAAGCGCAGGAATAGCTTCAAGGTGGCACCCTTTGTGGGATGCGATGTCCTGAGTAGTCATTTTGTCCCCGTGTTTATGCTCTACAATGAGACCACCAAGAACTTCGTGGCGTGTGCGGAGATGTTCAGCACCACCGATCTCCTGGGCTCCTCTACACCCTCCGACGTGTCACTCAAGTATCTGTATACACTCTACGGATTTCCCTATGCCAACTATTCCCTCTTCACCATCCCCGATCGCACGTACGACCTACGATGGATGGAGAATACCACCTACGACCCCCTCAATATGGGTATCGGTACCACCTATGCTGTGATGCAAAATGCTTCTTCCACCATGCTCTACGGTTTTGCCTTGGGCGACATGATGGGGCTGCACTATGAGAAGTACGGCAACACCGTGACCAACATTCTCCAGCGCTCGCTCACGTCCTGTACCGACATCCGCAAGGCCACCCACTTTGCCTTCTCTTCCTTGAAGAATATGATGTACTATGCTGTGGGCAATAAGGTGTGGCGTGTAGGTCTCACTGATGAAAGTCCTGCTTCACAGCTCGACATCGAGTTGCCAGAGGGCGAGGAGATCACGTGCATGAAGTTCTATCATCACACCCAGGCAGCCAATGCTTCAAAGTCCTATCATCTCTTGGTATGTAGCAAGGATGCATCGGGGCAGGGCATCTTGAGGGTCTACGACGGGTGGCATACGGAAGGTGTCTTCCAGGGGCAGACACCCATGCAGACATTGACGGGCTTTGCCCCTATTAAGGATGTTATTTACAGAGAAATTATCACCGATTATGAATTGTAGACTTTGTATATTGCTGTGGCTTGTGCCTTTCATGGCCTTTGCGCAGCAGTCGCGTGTGGAACGCTATCGTCAGACCATCACCTTGACGGGTGTGGAGGATGCTGACTACCAGTTGTCGGAGGCAGACTATGTGGAGAAAGTCCTGCACAAGGAGCAGGCTGCACAGAAGTTGCTCAAGGCATGGAAGTTGGACCAGGAAGACCCTGCCTTTGTGCAGGAGGAGTCTGTGCGCATACGCAGTGGGTATGGCAATCTTTTGCTCATGTATCCCGTAGGTCATGCCGCCATGTCGGGTACTGCCAACTATCAGCCCACAGCTACGCTCCTGCAGGCCATTCGCGGACTCATGGTCGAGGAGGCTTCTTCTTGCAAGGTGCCTCAGTACCTGGAGTTCATGACCGAGGCTTGCTATCAGCTCTCTGTACGCTTCCAGCATGCTCCGGGTGTGAAGCCTATACAGCGCCCCCTCTCCATCATGGAGTGGGCTGCAGACAGCATAGCCAACGACACCGTGCGCCAGTATGTCGTGCATCAGCCGGCTTTGCAATACATCCAGTTCTATGGCATCACTGACACGGAGGACCTCCGCAATCTCTACTATACCTATGTCACTCTCGACACGCTGGTGAAGGACTTTGAGCATGCCATCTATTTGCGCGACCTTAGTGCTCCGGGCAAGCCTTGTCCCCGCTTCATCGCGCAGGATACCGACAAGAAGATACACAAGTTGGACGATTTCCGAGGCCAGTATGTCTTCATCGACGTGTGGGCCACCTGGTGTGCGCCTTGCCGTCAGGAGATACCCCACCTTGAGAAGTTGGTGGAGCGCTACAAGGGCAAAAACATCGCTTTCGTGAGTCTCTCGACGGACCAGTCAAAGGACAAGGAGAAGTGGAAAGCCATGGCACTCGAGATGAAGGGACATCAGTACTGGATGGGTCCGGAGCACGACTTCCTTCGTCTGCTTGAGGTCAACGGTATCCCTCGCTTCGTCCTGGTCGATCCGGAAGGCCTTCTGGTCAATGCCAACATGACGCGTCCTTCACAGCCCGAGACTGTGGAACTTCTTGACAGCCTGCTTCGATAGTTATCCTTGGCTTTCTTTGCCGGAGAAGAGCAGTCTTTGGAGCTTGGTCAAAAAAAGTTCTCACAATTTTGTTTCATTGAATACTTTTCGCTATCTTTGTCACTCAATATGGAAAGACAGCAGTTCAAGCCAAATGTTCTCCTTGTCGATGCCGACTATGTCGACCGTGTGGCACAGGATCTCCGACTCAATTTCAGCAAGATGTTGGGCCGTGAGATTGGTGTGGCCGATCTGGCAGAATGGCTCGTGTGTGCTTCACTCGACGGTGGAGTGCCAGAAGACGAGAAGGGCGTTAGTCAGGGTGAGGTACAGGTGGTGCTCATCCGTTCACTGTCCAAGACATGTCTGGAGCAGTTCGAGCCAGGCAATATGCTTTCGGGCATCGATGGTCAGGCCTTTCGCGATCCCTATGTGGGCGAGTTCCTTTTGAGCGTGGTGCCAGAGGAGAAGGCCATGGGACAGACCGAACCGCTTTTCACCGAAGCCACACGTTTCCTGCTAACCAGTCAGGAGGTGAAGCGTCTCATCCTGGTGCCCGACATGGCCCGTTATGGAGCCTTGCTCAAGGAAGACATCGAAAAGGCAGAAGGCGAGATGCAAGTGGTACTGCTTACCATGGAGCCGGAAGAAGGCAAGCGCTTTAAGACTGAGGTGCTGGGTTTCTCACTGATGCACGCTCTGGGCATCGCTCCTGAGGAACTGAAAGGGTAGTGTAGTCATCCTGCGCCCCAAAGACCGTAGCAGAGACATCGATGCCCCTAGTTCTACAAGGGATCTGTAAGAATATAAAAACCTAAAACACTAAATATCATCGTGGGAAGAGTATTGATTATCGGAGCTGGTGGTGTGGCAACGGTTGCTGCACACAAGGTAGCTCAAAACAAAGACGTTTTCACAGAGATCAAGATCGCCTCTCGTACAGAGAGCAAGTGCAAGGCTTTGGCCGATATCCTCAATCAGAAGTATGGCACGTCTGTCACTACGGCTCGCGTGGATGCTGACAATGTGGACGAACTCGTAGCACTGCTGCGTGACTACAAGCCCGAGCTGGTGATGAACCTGGCCTTGCCCTATCAGGACCTGACCATCATGGAGGCTTGTCTGCAGGCAGGATGCAACTATCTGGATACAGCCAACTATGAGCCCGAATTCCCCTCAGCAGAGGCTTACAAGGACGCAGTTCTTCCTCATCATGATGACCAGCCCCACTTCGAGTATAGCTGGCAGTGGGCCTATCGTGAGCGCTTCGAGAAGGCTGGCCTTACCGCCATCTTAGGTTGCGGCTTCGATCCGGGTGTGACCAGTGTCTATACGGCCTATGCGGCCAAGCACCACTTCGATGAGATGCACTATCTTGACATCGTGGACTGCAATGCCGGCAATCATCACAAGGCTTTTGCTACCAACTTCAACCCCGAGAGCAACCTTCGTGAGATCACTCAGGAAGGCCTCTACTGGGAAGATGGCAAGTATGTGGTGACTGAGCCCATGGCCATCCACAAGCCTCTCAACTATCCCAACGTAGGTCCCCGCGAGAGCTATCTGCTTCACCACGAGGAGATAGAGAGCCTTGTCATCAACTATCCCACCCTCAAGCGTGCACGCTTCTGGATGACTTTCGGTGAGGCTTATCTGAAGCATCTCGAAGTGATACAGAACCTCGGCATGGACCGTGTCGACGAGGTAGAGTATGTGGCTCCCGATGAGCAGGGCGTCATGCGCAAGGTGAAGATCGTGCCTTTGCAGTTCCTCAAGGCCGTCCTGCCCAATCCTCAGGATCTCGGTCAGAACTATGACGGTGAGACCTCTATCGGTTGCCGCATCCGTGGTATCCGTGGCGGCGAGGAGCATACTTATTATGTATACAACAACTGCTCACACCAGGCTGCCTTCGAGGAGACGGGCATGCAGGGTGTAAGTTATACCACGGGTGTTCCCGCCATGATCGGTGCCAAGCTCTTCATGAAGGGCATCTGGAAGAAGGCTGGTGTACACAATGTGGAGGAGTTCGATCCCGATCCCTTCATGCAGGAGCTCAATGAGCAGGGTCTCCCTTGGCATGAGATCCACGATGGTGACTTGGAGCTGTAGGCTTCCTCGCACATCATAGCATAGGCATCGCCGTTTCCGACGGGTTTCCGTTGGTTCTTTTTAACCGAATAATCACCGTTCCCCAGCGGTTGACCGTTGGGCCCTTTTAATAGAATAACAAATGGCAAAGAAAATAGTTGAAGAAAGCGTACCTGCCGATCCCAAAGCTGCGAAGTTGAAGGCTTTGATGGAGGCTATGGGTAAGATAGAGAAAGATTTTGGTAAGGGTAGCATCATGAAGTTGGGCGACGACCATGTGGAGAACGTGGAAGTCATCCCCACCGGTTCTATCGGCCTCGACCATGCTCTCGGCGTGGGCGGCTATCCCAAGGGCCGTATCATAGAGATCTATGGTCCTGAGAGTTCTGGTAAGACCACGTTGGCTATCCATGCCATAGCCGAGGCACAGAAGGCAGGTGGCATTGCCGCCTTCATCGATGCAGAGCATGCATTTGACCGCTTCTATGCCAAGAAGTTGGGTGTCGATGTAGACAACCTTTGGATCTCACAGCCCGACAATGGTGAGCAGGCACTCGAGATTGCCGACCAGCTCATTCGTTCGTCCGCTATCGACATCATCGTCATCGACTCAGTAGCAGCGCTGACTCCAAAGGCAGAGCTGGAAGGCGACATGGGCGACAACAAGGTAGGCTTGCAGGCACGCCTCATGAGTCAGGCTCTGCGTAAGCTTACTGCTACCATCAATAAGACCAACACCACCTGTATCTTCATCAACCAGCTGCGTGAGAAGATCGGTGTCATGTTTGGTAGTCCTGAGACCACCACGGGTGGCAACGCCTTGAAGTTCTATGCTTCCGTGCGTCTCGACATCCGCAAGGTGACCACACTCAAGGATGGTGACCAGCCTATTGGCAACCAGGTGCGCGTCAAGGTGGTGAAGAACAAGGTGGCTCCTCCATTCCGCAAGGCTGAGTTTGAGATCATGTTTGGTGAGGGCATCAACCGTTTCAACGAGATTGTTGACCTCGGTGTCAATCTTAAGATCATCGAGAAGGCTGGAGCTTGGTTCAGCTACAATGGTAGCAAGATCGGCCAGGGCCGTGATGCTGTGAAGAAACTGCTTGCTGATAATCCAGAACTGCTGGAAGAGATCCAGGGCAAGGTCATCGAGGCTCTTTCTCAGGTATCTGACGAAAATTAAAAAATAACTAGCAGTGGTTAAAAAATAAACTACGCAAGTTTCTGCCAATATTTCAGCGATGCTGACAAAACGTCTGCATCGCTGATTTTCTTTTTCATGGCCTGTCATGTTTTTCGGTTTGTTGTGGCCTTAGGAAGTTGTTTTTTTATCATTACTCACCATCATTTCTTGCTTTTGGCACGCACTTTGCAAGATTTAGGGTGAAGGGAAGTTACCTTTTCCTCATCGAGAGTATTAATTTAAGAACAAACGAATAAAAAAAACAATAAACATTATGGGAAAGATTATTGGAATCGACCTGGGTACTACCAACAGTTGTGTATCCGTATTTGAGGGCAACGAGCCCGTAGTTATCGCCAACAGCGAGGGTAAGCGTACCACTCCTTCTATCGTAG
>JAZLII010000128.1:0-5109 GCA_045617275.1 Bacteroidaceae bacterium | reverse complement strand
GGCAGCGCACTTACTACCACTTCCGCAACGACAATGCTCCTGCGCTGCAGATCAGCACCAGGGAGAAGTTCTTCAGCTTTGTCGTGAAGACCAACTTCCAGGAGAGCCATCACCGCTTCGACCAGTGCGGCGTGGTGATGTACCTCGACTCCGACAACTGGCTGAAGGGTAGCATAGAATATGAGAACGAGGAGTTTCAGCACTTAGGTAGCGTGGCCACAAACCATGGCTACAGCGACTGGGCAACCACAGCCATCCCTGCCGACGTGAAGGAGATGTGGTACCGCCTCTCCCGTCGTGAGGATGACTTCTGCATCGAGTGCTCAACAGACGGCGAGGCATGGAGCCAGATGCGTGTCTGCCACATGTATGAGGCTCAGGACCAGATACGCTTCGGTATCTATGCCTGCTCACCAGAGGAGTCATCCTTCAAGGCTGTCTTCACCGACATGCAGATCACGGAGTGTATGTGGAAGGCTCACGATGGTCAGCAGCCTGACGAGGAGTAAAAAACAATAGATAAAGGGCATGACAAGCTGAGTCATGCCCTGCATTTTACAATATCCCACCCCACCATGACATTACAGAGAATTTGTATCGGAACACTGCTTCTGCTATTGAGCCAGATGTGCGGCGCAGTGAAGCAGGGCAAGGTGTACCGCATAGTTCCAACGAGTGATGCACAGAAATCGCTTTTCGTAGAAAATGCATCGCTCAGGGACAAGGCACGCGTGGTGGTGTGGACAGAGACAGATGTTCCAGCCCAGCAATGGAAGGTGGCCACACTGACACGGAAGGGGATGGCCACACTGACCAATGTGTACACGGGGCAGTATCTCGCCATAGAAAACGGCAAGGCTGTGCAGAGCAAGTCGCCCTGCTATTTTACCATAAAAGAGGCAAAGGATGGGTCAGTAAGGTTGTCTTACATGGATGAGTGGCTTTATGCCCCTTCCACGAAGGACGGCACGGAGGTGAGCATCATTTCCTCATCATCAACACAGGATAATGCCCAAGATGGTACGGCATGGCAGATGATGGAAGTGAAAGAACAAGCCATCTTCAGCACGGCGATGCGCAACCGTATGGCCGAAAGTTTTCTACAACAATACCTGAAGACAACCGGTGAAGAATGCTGTACCTTCGTAGGTGGAGGATGGGGTGAGAGCGAGACATTGGAGGCGGTGCTCGACATGTATGAGCAAACGGGAGAGGAGCGATACTGGAAGGCTTATGAGCAGTGCTACCGGTACTTCAAGCAGAAGGTGGGTAACCTCTGGACAGGTGGCACGAAAGCTGACGGATACCACTGGTATGGCTATGACTTCAACGACGATGTGATGTGGCATATCATAGGTGCAGTCAGAGCTTCCTTGCTGACAGGCAAGAAGGAATACTTAGAGGATGCCAAACGCAACTTTGACGCCATACGCAAGCGTGCCAACCTAGGCTATGTGGAACTCTTTCGCTGGGCAGAGTCGTCAGGAAATCGCAACGGAACGAACAGTTGCATCAACGGTCCAGCGGAGGTGGCAGCCTGCTACATAGGCATCGCCGAGGCTGACGAGTCGTATCTGGAACAGGCACGCAGACTCTACGCCAATCAGCGACGCTATCTCTTTGAGCCAGAGACGGGACATGTGTACGATGCCGTAGTGCTCAATCCTGAGAATGGGCAAGTGGTGAGTACCAACAAATGGGCCTCCACCTACAACCAAGGCACGATGCTCGGCGCTGCCACCCTACTCTATCGACACTACGGCGACGAGATGTACCGACAGGATGCCGAGCGCATCATAGCCTATGCCATGAAGCATCTCTGCGACGAGTACGGCATCGTGAAGGTGTGCCAGAATGCTGACGGAGACTTTCAAGGTTTTAAGGGCATACTCATGCGCTATGCCGGACTCTATGCGCGGACCTTCGGCGACGAGAAAGTAAGCGAATGGTTGCGACGCAATGCCTTCCATGCCTACAACAACATGAACAGCCACCACTTCGGTCACTCTGCCTGGCTAACCAAGGCCGCAGAGAACAACAAGATGGGCGAGGTGAACTATGCCACGCAGGCCTTTGGTGCTTCCACGGCCCTGTCTGCCGCCTTTGCCGTGCCGGTATCAGAGAGGAAAGCAGGCAAAGGAAAGCATTCAAAATGAACCAAAAATGAATATAGAAACAATTTAATAAAGTATTAAAAGAAAATTGAATATGAGACAGTTGAGGTATTTATTTTATGTACTATTTATACTCTTGACAGGAACAAGCGTACAGGCGAAGAAGAAATACAAATGCCCACTGAAAGGGTACGAACTGGTGTGGCATGACGAGTTCGACGGGGACTCATTGAACCAAGACTGGACGCACGAGGTGAAGCGTAAATTCTGGGTGAATCAAGAACTGCAAAACTATGTGCGCATCTACACCCCACAGGGGCAGAAGGTGACGGAAGTTTCGAACGGTACGCTGAAATTGACCGCCATCAAAGAGGGAGGCGAAGTGTACAGCGGACGAGTATATGCGATGCGAAAGAGTGGTTGGCAATACGGCTACATGGAAGGTCGCATCAAGTTGCCCAAGGGAAAAGGCACATGGCCAGCCTTCTGGATGATGCCCGTAAGGGGAAACAGATGGCCAGCTGATGGCGAGATAGACATCATGGAAGAGGTGGGCGTGAAACCTAACTATGTGTCGTCGAGCTTGCATGCTACAGGGCATGTTCACTCCAACAATACGCAGGTGACGCACGAGATGCTACAAGAAGGAGCCGAGGATGGCTTCCACCTCTATGCCATAGAGTGGACACCTGAGCGCATCACGACCTACGTGGACGGACGAGTGCAGCTCGTCTATGACAATCCCGGAACGGGCAAGGTGGACTGGCCCTACAATGCCCCCTTCTACCTCATCCTCAACCTCGCCTGGGGCGGTGCATGGGGTGGCATGAACGGCACAGACGACACGGCACTGCCCACGTCGATGGAAATCGACTATGTACGCGTATATCAAAGGAAGTGAGAGAAGGAGCAGGTGGCTGTTTAAGACCCAACGGAAAAGCGTTGGGAACAGTGGCTTTTTAAGGACCATCGGAAAAACGAGGGGAACGGTGGGTATCAAAGGTTTTAAGGTATAAAGATATAAAAGGAGACGAAAGCATGAACAACGACTATCCCAAATACTATCGCCACTTCAAGGGTGGAAAGTACAAGGCATTGATGGAAGGTAAGGACAGCGAGACGCAAGAGGCTGTGGTGATCTATCAGGCACTGTATGGCGAGCATGGCGTGTGGGTGAGACCCAAGAAGATGTTCTACGAGAATGTAGAGCGTGAAGACTACAGCGGACCGAGATTTACGGAGATAAGCGAGGAAGAGGCTCTTGAGATGCAGCCCAAAGAAATAAGACTGATGAGAGCCAACCAGCTTCCCGAACAGGCCGCAGCTTACTACGTACGCATACAAGGCATGGCACGTCAGCACCACATACTGCTTCGTGAGGAATTTGACGAGCACGACAATCCCAATACGCAATACATCGTGGCTATGGACGATGTGCTCCCAGTAGCTACCTGCCGTATGTACAAGTTCGATGAAGAGCGCATCATGCTGGGACGAATCGTAGTATTACCGGAATACCGACACCAAGGACTTGGCACGCGTGTGGTCAGAGAAGCTGAGGCATGGGCCAGCGAACAAGGATACACAGTGGCAGTGCTGGACAGCCGGGAAGAGAAACAAGACTTCTATGCCCGAATGGGATATGTAGCCAACCCCGACATCGTCACGGAAGGCACATTCCGATGTATCAGAATGGAAAAGAAAATTGGAAAGTAAAGGATTAACACAACCTATGTAAGTTGTTGTATAACTAACAAATATACAAGAAATATAGAGCATGAAGCTGGAACCAAACCAAGGGATACCCCGACACATTATATTGCTTATGTCGGCCATGGCGGGACTGACCGTGGCCAACCTGTACTATGTGCAACCACTATTGGAAATGATACGTACAGACATCGGTACGGATGATGCGTTGGCCAACATGATAGCCGTGGTGACACAGGTGGGATATGCACTTGGATTGCTTCTCATCGTACCTACTGGTGACTTGATATCGAGAAGGAAAATCATCGTGGTGTGCATGACGATGGCGGCGCTAATGACACTCACCATAGCACGCACGAGCCACATCTACACCATCTGGGTGGCATCGCTCATCATGGGTGCCTGTTCGATAGTGCCCCAACTCTTCATCCCCGTTGCAGGACAGTTCTCCAAGCCAGAAAATAAGTCGCGCAACATGGGCTTTGTGCTCTCCGGCCTGCTCACCGGCATCCTCGCCGCACGAGTGATAAGCGGCATGGTGGGCGAATGGATGGGCTGGAGAATGATGTACTACATAGCAGGAGGCATCATGATCGTGTGTCTTGGCCTGACACTCTGGACGATGCCACAGATGCAGAAGAATTTCTCCGGAAGCTATGCGGGCTTGATGCGAAGCGTAGGCCGTATCTTCCTGGACCATCCCAACATACGCATGAATGCCCTTCGTGCTGCCTTCGGATTTGGCAGTACGCTGAGCTTCTGGGCCTGTCTGGCATTTCATCTGGCAGGCGAACCATTCTTAGCGGGAAGTGATGCAGTGGGTTATCTCGGTCTCTGTGGCGTGGCAAGTGCCACTGTGGCAAGCGGTATCGGAAAATACATTCCCCGATATGGCACCAAGAGATTTTGCATCGTAGGCTCCATAGCACAGATCATCGCATGGGTCGTGGCCTATGCGTTTGGCTACACCTATCTGGGACTTATCGTGGCTCTGATACTCGTGGACTCTGGACTGCAATGCCTCCAACTGAGCAACCAGAGTGCCTGCATACAGGAAGTGCCGGAAGCTGCCAACAGAGTCAACACCATCTTCATGACAACCTACTTCATCGGTGGAAGCATGGGCACGTTTTGTGCAGGACAAGGATGGCACATAGCCGGGTGGACCGGAATATGTGCCATCGGTATGCTATTTGCTTTGATAAGCCTTGTCATCACCCTCGCCCGTCGTTGAAATCTACGAGCAAAGGCAAGGCAACCTTATAACCTCAAAACCTTATAACCT
>JAZLII010000127.1:0-19713 GCA_045617275.1 Bacteroidaceae bacterium | reverse complement strand
GCCATGGGCAGTTCCATGTCGCTCTCTTGGAACTTCTTCGAATTGATGATGCTCTCCATGCTTACCATCTGAGGTTTAGCATTGGGCACCTCGATACCGATGGTACCCTTGCCTGGAATGGGCGCAATGATACGGATACCGAGTGCGGCCAGACTCAAAGCGATATCGTCTTCCAAGTTGCGTATCTTGCTGATACGTACACCAGGAGCGGGAGTGATCTCATACAGCGTGATGGTGGGACCCACGGTAGCACGTATGCTCGATATCTCTACGCCGAAGTTGCGCAGTACGGTGATGATCTTGTCTGAGTTCTGCTTCTGCTCATCCATATCCACAGCACGCGTATTGATGTCATAGTGCTTCAAGAGGTCGATGGTGGGGTAGCGATAGTTCTCCAAGTCCAGCTTGGGATCGTAAGGCTCCAAAGCTCCGTCCTCGGTCAGTTCGGCTTGTTCGTTCTCTTCACCTACTGTTACGGTCATTTTCGTTTCCTCTGCTACTTCGGGTGTGTCTGCCTTCTTCACCTCGAGAACGGGTTCGTCCTTGGTAGAATCATTTACCGTCAGTATGCTTTCGTCGAAGAGATCGAGTTGCTCTGTCATGACAGGCACAGCCACCTCATGCTTCTCTCCCTTGGTATCGGCACCGTTCTCACCATTGTCCACATTGAAGACGATGGTCGTAGCCGTACGTTTGTCTATCTCTGAGGCTGGAGTGGGGTGATCGGGACCATCCTCTCCACCACGAAACTCCCATGTGAGTTCGTCGTTTTTCTCATTCTTGGAAGCCGCTTCCTTTTCGTCTTCCTCTTCGTTATCTTCTGGCTGAATGATCTCTCCATCGGGTGTCACTACGGCACCATCGGCAAGCAAGATGCTACCATCTGCCTGTCGTACGCCTTCTTCATCGCCGACCATGACGATCTCCTCGCCATCCTTGTTCATACGCTTTTGTATGATCTCCACAGGCTTCTGTATGGCTCTGCGTATGATACGTATGGTCTCTGTGCTGAGATAGCAGAGGTAGGCAATGGCAAGTACCAGGAGCAAGATGTAGCGGAAAGGTCCCATAGCCTCATCGAGACTGTTCATTATGCCCTTACCCGTCTGACCTCCAAGCTGGAAAGCTGAGTCATCGGTGGTGAGCACGGCCAGAAGGCAAGAGAACCAAGCCGAGAGGATACCACAGTTGATGAACCACTTCCAGAGTCTTATCTTGAAGACTTCCATGATGCGAAGCCCTGCCATGAAGATAAACACAGCCATGAAGAGCGAGGCGATGCCAAGGTTTTGCTCAGCAAAGAAATAGCCGGCATAAGCACCCATGCTTCCAAGCCAGTTGCCAGCATGGAAGTAGTCGCCTTGATCGGTCACGTACTTGATGTCTTCTACCGCAGTGAAGATGAAGGACACCACAGAGATGAAGACGAAAAGACCAGTGAGACAGAGCAATGCACCCAGAGAGAAGCGTATCACTTCCTCTCGGCTATACTCCTCGTCTGCATTGTCCTTGCCACGGTTGCGCTTACGCTTCGTGGCGGGAGTCTTCTTAGGCTCGGGTGTGCGCTTTGCAGGGGTTGCGGGTTTCTTATTTTCTTTCTTCGTTGTTGTCATATATTGTACGAAAACTTGCTTTAGGGTAGGGTGTACGGTATGGTGCACACCTTATAAAATAATTGAGAGTACAAAAGTAATAAAAAAAAAGCATATATTACCCGTTTGTAGGAAGAATTTTTGTAACTTTGTCCACCGTTTTAAGGATTAGTAACTCCTTTTAAGGTTTGTTCTACTTGACAGAACATCTCTTGAATAGAAATTTTACCATTCAGATGCCAAGCCAAGACTCTCACTTATCGTCGCCTTCGAGCGTGGTTTATCACCACGATGTCATCGAGTTTGTACAAGTGGCCGTGCAGTTTTGCTCTCACTTGGAGCAGGCTCACACGCTCAATCGCAACGAACTCCTTGATACTTTGCTCAAACTCATGCCTTTGCTCTATCTCAAGGCACAGTTGCTTCCCACGGTGGAGAGCAATGGTTCGTTCCTTCCCGACGACCAAGTCACTGAGCAGGACTATGAGTTCGTTCGTCAGGGCATCCACGATATCCTGGGTAGCGAAGACGAATATCTCGATGTGGCCTACGATGAGATGATGCAGACCGACGAGACTCGATGGAAGACCATCTCGGAGAATCTGGCCGACATCTATCAGCCCGTGCGCAACTTCCTCGCCACCTATCAGCAAGGTGTGGAGGACTGTATGCACGATGCCTTGTGGCAAGTGGCCGATCAGTTTGAACTCTACTGGGGCGAGTCGCTCGTAGATGCCCTTCGTCGTCTCCATCGTCTGCACTATGCGATGCGCGATGACGATCCCACCAATCCATCCTATGAGTACTAACGCTCATCTCCCATTACCTGATTCAAAAGAGAATGAAACATATAAAGACAAGATTTGACAAGCACGACATACCCGACCTTCCCAAGGCGGAGTTTCAAGGTCGCATCATCACGGTGGTGAGTCCCGGTGAGGCCGAGCGTGCTGTCGACTATCTCCTTTCTCAACCTATCCTCGGACTGGACACCGAGACGCGTCCCAGTTTTCAGCGTGGAAGGGGTATGAACAAGGTGGCTCTTCTTCAAGTCTCTACGCCCGATACTTGTTTTCTCTTCCGTCTCTGTCAGATGGGTATGCCTCCATGCATCATCCGTCTGCTCGAGGATACCACCGTCACGAAGATAGGTCTCTCCTGGCACGATGACATCATGCAACTTCACCGACGACAGGACTTCACACCTGGTACATTTGTCGAACTGCAACAATTGGTCAATGTCATCGGTGTGACGGATCTCTCTCTTGCCAAGATATTTGCCAATCTCTTCGGTCACCGCATCAGCAAGACTCAGCGACTTACCAACTGGGAAGCTGACATTCTCACACAAGGCCAGAAGGTGTATGCGGCCACCGATGCATGGGCTTGCATAGAGATATATCGGGAGATCATGCGTCTGCACGAGACACAGGACTACGAACTGGAGATCGTTCCCGACCCCGAACCTCCCATGCCTTCCGAACCGAAAAAGAAGGAAGGGGAAGAAGATAAGAAAAAGAAGGAAAGTGACAAGGAGACCGGAGTCAAGGCAGACGGGGCTACCAAGAAGAACAAGAAGCCTAAGAAGGACGACGTCAGAAAGCCTCATAAAAGAAAGGAAAAGCGCAAGAGACCATCGGTCGTCAACCCATCTTCCATAGATAAGGCCGTAGCAGAGGTCACTCAGACGCTTCAGACAGAACTGTCCTCTCAGACGTCTCAAGCAGAACAGTCCTCTCAGTCAACAACGCCTACTCAAGCTCCCAAGAAACGTAAATACAAGCGTAAACCCAAAAAGCAAGCAACCGATGAAAACCCTATATCTTAAATTTGGCAAGGAGGACAGCCTCCGTCGTTATCACCCCTGGGTCTTCTCAGGCGCTATCCATCATTTTGATGAGAAGCCAGAGGAAGGCGAACTGGTTCGTGTCTGTGACGGAGACGGTCAGTTCATCGCTCTCGGACACTGGCAGATCGGTAGCATTGCCGTTCGTGTGTTGAGTTTTGAGGAAGAACCTATCGATGCTGCTTTCTGGCAGTCACGTCTACAGCGTGCCTATGAGGCTCGTGTGGCTATCGGTGTGGCCGAAAATCCCAACAACAACACGTATCGTCTCGTTCACGGTGAGGGTGACAACCTCCCCGGTCTTGTCATCGACATCTATGGCAATACTGCCGTCATGCAGGCTCACAGCGTGGGTATGCACGTATGTCGTCAGGAGATAGCCGATGCCTTGCAGGAGGTGATGAAGGGTATCGTCACCAATATTTTCTACAAAAGCGAGACCACACTTCCCTTCAAGGCTGCATTGGGTCAGGAGAACGGTTTCCTACTGGGTGGTTCGGCCGACAATATCGCTGTGGAGAACGGACTTAAATTCCACATCGACTGGCTCAAAGGTCAGAAGACGGGATTCTTTGTCGATCAGCGAGATAACCGAAGTTTGCTCGAGCACTACTCCAAGGGCAGAAGTGTACTCAATATGTTCTGCTATACCGGTGGTTTCAGCGTCTATGCCATGCGTGGTGATGCCAAGCTCGTTCACTCTGTGGATAGCAGTGCCAAAGCCGTGGATCTGGTCAATGCCAACATCGCGCTCAACTTCCCCGATACTTCTCGTCATGCCGCTTATGCAGAGGATGCCTTCAAGTATCTCGATGAGATGGGCGATCAGTACGACCTCATCATCCTCGACCCACCTGCCTTTGCCAAGCACAAGGATGCTCTGCGTCATGCGCTCAAGGGATATACCAAGATCAATCAGAAGGCATTTGAGAAGATACAGCCCGGAGGCATCCTCTTCACCTTCTCTTGCTCTCAGGCTGTCAACAAGGATCAGTTCCGCCTTGCCGTCTTTACCGCAGCAGCACAGGCACATCGCAAGGTGCGTATCCTCCACCAGCTCCATCAGCCTGCCGATCATCCCATCAACATCTACCATCCAGAAGGCGAATACCTCAAAGGCCTCGTGCTCTATGTAGAGTAGCCTGATAGGTACTTCCCCCTTTGACAGTTGGCCCTATTGTACGTATATTCGTATGATGAAAATTGCCCAACTTCGACAATCGACAATCGACAAAAGAAGATAGAGAGGTAGGAGGGTGGTTATTATTATATTATTTATAAATTTATTATTTTTATAAATTATACTTTTTAATTATCACATTCCTCCCCCCATCGGTGTTTAGTAAATTGTCGATTGTCGATTGTCGAAGTTCGCGGGTAAGTGAGAGGAATATAAAGCTCGCTCCCAAAATCAGCTCAAATCGAGGGTTCACGGTGACTCGCCTTAGTCATGCGCATGACTTGCCCGAATCATGCGCATGAGTTGGCTAAATCATGCGTATGTACAGATATAAGAAAAAGAAGGTGATGATCTGCATGGACCATCACCTCTTGTTTGTATGAGTAATAGATACGTGAAGGGGAGACCCTAAAAACCGATAGGGGTACGCTCCTTCTTTTTGTTGAGCATCTCATGCTGGCAGAACTCATCGATCTGCTGGAAGTCAGCCTTCTGGCCAGAGAGGATGTACTCAATGGTACGCTTACGGGCGATGTTTTCTATCTGACCTCCTGAGAAGTCATAGCGAGAGGCAAGACGATGGGCATCTTCCTCCGTGATACCGTCACCGAGCATACTGCACCAGAGTTTGGCTTTTACCTCCTCGTCCGGCTTTTGGAACTCCACCTTGAAGAGGAAACGGCGCTCGAAGGCATCGTCGAGATTGCAAGTGAGGTTGGTCGTGGCGATGAGAATGCCCTCGAAGTCCTCCATCTCCTGCAAGATGATGTTTTGCATGGCATTGTCCATCTTCTGCACGGAAGAGTTGACACCACCTACAGCGGTTCGCTTGCCAAAGATGGCATCGGCCTCATTGAAGAAGAGTATGGGCATCACCTCACACTGCTTGCAAAGGTCACGGTAGCGAGAGAACACATGCTTAATGTTCTTCTCACTCTCGCCGACATACTTATCGCGCATACCGGCAATGTCAATCTGCATGATGTCACGACCCGTCTGACGGGCTATCTGCAGTACCGTTTCGGTCTTACCCGTTCCAGGCAAACCGTAGAAAAGGCATGCAAAACCCTTGCGGAAAGACTCTTTTTCGAGTCTCTCCTGAATCTCACTGAGATGCTCCTGGCTGAGCAGTGAGGTGAGTCGCTCTATCTGCTTTGCTTCGGTGATGTTGTAGAACATATGCTTCTCCTTGATGCCTGCATGCTTCTTGAGGTCGCGCGTACTACGGCGATGATGGTTGGGAGTATTGCACTTAGAGCATGAAGGACGATATCCGTCGAGGAGGTCCTCTTTGCACTTACGCGTGAGGAGATAGCGGTCAGTATCGGTCATACCGTCTCCACACTTCTGCTCGATGAGACCATCCTTGATGAGCACATGATTGCCATTGGTAAGCAGATGGCGCATGAAGTCCACATCGTACTCATCGCTAAAGTGACGATCTATCACATCTATCGTGAGACCCTCATCTTCCGAGTTGGCCCACTGTGCATAGTCGTACACTATCATCAGGAAAAGTGCCTGCACGTCGAGGTCATAGCTGTATCGACTCACAGCCTGTGAGAGAGGCAACTGAGGATTGAGCGTACAGAGACGCACGATCCACTCCTCAATATCCTTGAATTCCATACCGGTGCGTCCGAGATTGCGGTCGAGGTAGTTCTCCAGCTTGGAGCAGAAGGTGTCGATGTCGAGGTTCTCGAGGTTCTCAGGCACGAAGACCGTATTGTGACGGAGTGCTGTGATCACACCTGGCTCGAGCGTATAGGCCTCATACATACCACCATTCTCGCGTGTAGCACGACGATAAAGCCAACGCTTATTGACCAGGTCATCCACATCGTCCGTATAGGTCATCATGGTAAGACGGGTACAGCGAAGGTACTTACCCATACCACGCCAGCTCAGAGGCTCACCACTCTCTACCAGCATAGCCAGAATGATGACCTGAATGTCATTGAAACCGAGTTCCTTATTGAGGAAATCCAGCGGATGACGAGCACGTGTCCAGAACTCCTCCGACAGCTGTGAGCCACGTGAGAGATCGAGCACACGGTTGAGAGCCGTGATGATGGTCCACTCTTCAGGTTCAGTTTCACAGTTCTCATTCTCCCCCTCAAACATCTCCTCCTCCATCAACAACTCATCCTCATCAAAACAATCAAAATTTCTATTACTCATAGGCAAACAAATATAAAAATGAAACAATGTAAATGTAATCGAATGCAAATATACGGGAAGTTGACGGCTTTTCATGAGCTGATATACGTATAACGAAAAAAGCCCCAACAATCGGCTGACTGAAGGGGCTTTGCTAATGAGAGGTACGACTGTACTTAAATCTCAAAGTCGAGACAAGTACGCTGTACGGTGTAGGGACGAACCTTGGTGTTGGCCACCTCTACATGAGCGGGATGCACGGCATAGGCTTTGAGCGCTTCCTCACTCTCAAGAGTGGAGTCGAGCATGACATCGCAATTGCTTGAAGCCAAGCGACCATCTACATTGACTACTACGTCGACCAAACCGGGAACAACGCCTTTCAAACCTTCAAGACCAGCCTTGATACCAGCCTTTACTGAGGACTTCTCTGCTTCTGTGAGTTCAGGATTGAGTGTCCAGAGGATGATGTGTTTTACCATAATCTATAATATTATATAATGTGAATATGAATTTCAATATCGCAATTTGGTTTTGTTGATTGCTTACTAAATGGTTATATATCAACAAGAAACAATTTGTCGGGCCAAAGAGATACTATCTGTCAGCCAAGACCGATCTTACGGTATATTTCAGATTGTGCAATGCCGTATCACGCTCCATCAGTTCGGAGAGTGCTCGTGGGTCGTGCTCATTGATACTCCTTACGGTCTCGAACCCCGCCTTCAAGAGCATCTCCTTGTCGCGTATGCCACCGGAAAGAAGCATGACAGGTACTGCTTTTTGACGAGCTTTGTGGAGCACACCCATTGGAACCTTGCCCATCAGTGTCTGTGCATCGGAACATCCTTCACCTGTAAGTACAAGCGAGGCTGACTCGAGATGATGAGTGAAATGAACCTGATCCAAGAGCAAGTCGATGCCCGAAACGAGCTTAGCCTTGAGATAGGCCATGAGACCATAGCCTATACCGCCTCCAGCTCCTGCACCGGGATGATGCATGAGGGTGGTGTCTGCATAGCCAAGCTTTTCCGTATGCAAGGCAAATTGCTGAAGTCTCTCATCCAAGATGCTTACCTGCTCGGGTGTAGCGCCTTTCTGCGGACCGAAGACATGAGCCGATCCGTCAGGACCACATAGTGGATTTTGGACATCAGAGGCCACTGTAACCTCCACATCCAGAGGCAGATGAGGCAAAAGGCAATCCACCATACCACTACCACCATCACATGTGGCACTTCCACCGATGCCCATCACGATATGCTTACAGCCTTGACTCACCGCATCGAGTATCATCTCACCGACACCCCAAGTGGTAGTGAGCATAGGGTTGCGCTTATCGAGAGGCACGAGGGAGAGACCAGAGGCTGATGCCATCTCCATATAGGCCGTCTTGTCCTGGCTGACGAAATAGCGATCTATGACCCGTTCCATGAGTGGGCCATGAAACTCCACCTCTCTCCACTCACCCTGCAAGGATGTAGCCATACAGGCTGTCATGCCTTCACCACCATCGCTCATAGGCAGACACACTACCTCTGCATCGGGGTAGCATGCAAAGATAGCATCACGAGCTGAGGCACATGCCTCCTGTGCTGAGATGCATCCCTTGAACGAGTCGAAAGCGCAGATTACCTTCATCGCTTACTGGATATAGCAGACACCAATCCCTCGAAGGTCAGTTCTTCAAAGCCCGGGATAACGAGATGACACTTATCGACTATCTCTTCCGGGGTATGACAGATGGCAACACCCACGGTGAAGATACCCGAAGACATACCAGCTTGCAGTCCTGTGTAGGCATCCTCAAAGACCACACACTCATCGAGTGCTCCTCCCAAGGCCTCTGCACCTCGAAGGTAGCAGTCGGGATCGGGTTTTGACGCTTTGAAACGCTCTGCCGTGAGGATGTCGTCGAAGTAGGACTTAAACTCAGGCATGTCGCGATAGACATTGGACATCTTCTTCTGATCGGAAGAGGTCACGATGGCACATTTCACTCCATGCTTACGGATATCCTCCAAGAACTCCTTCACACCGGGGAAGAAAGTGTAGTTCATCTGTGCCTCGAAGGCTTCAAGCAGTGGTGTCACGATGGCTTGTGTCTCGGGATCAGGGAAATAGCGAGAATATATCTGCTTCAAGGTGGTGCCTTTGATCACGTGCTCGAAATTGGGTATCTCGGGATGAAATCGACGTCCCATCTCGCCCCAGAACACCGAATACTGGTCTTCTGTGTCGAAGAGTGTACCATCGAGATCAAAGAGTGCATATTTGAATGTCATAGGATAATGTGTTAACTATATTTCTTGAAGGATTTACTATTTATTGATAAAACTTCCATTCCTTGATCACCTCATGTACAACTCCGTATAAAGCTGTACGTAGCGACAATGGAGATTGATGTGATTGAGCAACTTGGTATAGATGTCATCACACTCCGTATAGTACTGCAAAGCCGTGATCTGACCGTGCTGGATGGCCGTGTCGAGCAAGGCAAGAGTTTCGTGGAGCAACTGTGTATCGGTATGGTCAAGTACAGCATGAAGACGAACAAGTTCGTCATGTCGCATCTTTTGCAAAGACTCGGCCTTCTGCTTCACCTCTTCGAGACGAAGTTTGTCTGCTTCCAGTCGTTGTTGCGCCGAACGGCGATGTGCCGTGTTCTTGAACAGCGGGAAACTGGCACCTACGAGAAAACCGTTGAGATGAAGTGACTCCTCTGTATTTCGACGATAACCCACGCTGATAGATGGCAACCAGTCTCCTTTGGTCATCTTCTGGTTGTACTCCGAAGCGATGAGTGCCTGCTCTGCTTCGTTCACCTCGGGTAGGTCGATGGGGTAGTGACGATCTCCCGACTGAGAAGGTACGGGCCATTCGGGAAACGCGCGTTCATTCATCACTATGGGTTGGTTGGCATTGAGCAACTGGAGTTGTACAAGCAGTTCATGACGTTCATTTTCTGCCTGTGCCAACTCCTGCGAAGTCTGCATATGGTCGAGTCTGGCCTTGTTGGTTTCCAGTTTGTTGCCATCACCAGCTTGGAGTCTTTTCTCTAAGAGAGCAGAGAGTTTTTCACTCTGTCTCATGCGTTCTGAGAGGAGATCTATGATCTGATTGCGACAGATGATCTCATAGCACAGTTCACGAGCTTCAAGCGCTATCTCGCGAGCTCTCATGCTGTATTGGCTCTCCATGACCTTACCTTCCAGTTCCATCTGACGCTTACGCATCGCATAGCGTGTAGGGAAATCAAATTCTTGTGAGATGACCAATTCGCTCGAAGCCATTCCATGATAACCCTTGGTGTAGAAGGGACTGTATTCGATGGATGGACCGTTTAACTGATTGGCACTTTGCAAGTCGGAAAGTATGGATTCATTGGATGAAGATAAAGCTTTCAGTTCCAAGTTGTTGCTTAAAATCACTTGAAGCAACGAATCAACACTCTGTGCGTGTACTGACAGTATGCCACAGAAGGTCAGAAGGAGATATATAATGCTTGTCTTTTTCATACAGATGGAGATGGCTTAAGAGCTTTTGTGCTTATAGATCAACTCATACACGGCAGGGATGATGAAGGCATTGAGCAGGGTGGAGGAGATGAGCCCACCAAGTATGACCTTCGCCATAGGGCTCTGTATCTCATTGCCTGGCAAATCACCTCCCAAAGCCAGAGGCACGAGAGCAAGGGCAGAGGTGAGTGCTGTCATGAGGATGGGATTGAGTCGTGAAAGCGAACCTTCCACGATGGCTTCACGCAAAGGGCGATGCTCTTCCTGTATGAGACGGCCATACTCGGTGATGAGGAGCATACCGTTGCGAGTGGCGATGCCGAAGAGGGAGATGAAACCGATGATGGCCGGTATGCTTACCTCTTGCGTTGTCATCCAGATGGCAAAGACTCCGCCGATGAGAGCCAGAGGCAGGTTGAGCAGTATGGTGAGGCTATCCTTCACATCGCGGAACTGCATGTAAAGCAATACGAAGATGATGAGCAGACTGGCCATGCAGAGCCACATAAGGGTTCGGCTGGCTCTTGCCTGACTCTCAAACTGACCTCCATACTCTATGTGATACCCTTCTGGCATCGTGATACGCTCGGCTATTCTCTCCTGGATGTCATGCACGACACTACCTACGTCACGCCCATTGGTGTTGGCCGAGATGACTATCTTTCGTTGTACATTCTCACGGTTGATGGTATTGGGACCACTGGATGACTCTACCTGTGCTACATGACTCAAGGGTATCATCTGTCCCTGTCCTCCAGAGATGAGGAAGTCGGTGAAGGGCATCTCGTTCTCTGCCGAGCGTACCACCAGATTGTAACTGCGACCTCCCTCATAGACCTGTGAGACTATCTCACCTGCCATGCCTACACTGATACATTCGTTGAACTGTGGCATGGTGATACCATTGCGAGCAAGGATCTCTCTGCGTGGTCGTATTTTCAGTTCGGGTCGCTCCACCTGTTGCTCCACGTTGAGGTCCGCGATACCTTCTACATCCTCGATAGCCTCTTTGATTTCGTGGCCCAGATGAAACATTCGATTGAGGTCGGTACCAAAGAGTTTGATGGCTATGCTAGCCTGTGTACCCGAGAGCATGGCATCGATGCGATGTGAGATGGGCTGACCTATCTCTATATTCGCACCCACGATGACCGAAAGACGCTCACGTATGTCATTGAGCAATGCCTGATGACTACGGTCTTTGAGCGAGAATGGAGCTTCGAGTTCGCACACATTGACACCCAAGGCATGCTCATCCAGTTCGGCACGTCCTGTCTTTCTTGCTACCGTCTTGATCTCAGGCACCTCCAAGAGCAACTCCTCGGCTCTACGACCAACAGCATCGCTTTCTTCAAGTGAAATTCCAGGAAGTGAACTGATATTGATGGTAAAACTTCCTTCGTTGAACCCGGGCAAAAAACTACTTCCCAAGGTGAAGAAGACACATACGGCACCGATGAACAGTACAAAGGTCGTGCCCAGTATCCAGCGTTTGTGTGATAAAACTGCAGAAAGTGCCTTGCCATATCCCTTTTTCAGTGAATGAGCCATGCGACTCTCGCTGTCCTTCTCATCGTGAGGATGAAGCAGATAACTGCAAAGCACGGGAGTAAGCGTCAAGGCAACCACCGTAGAGGCAAAAAGTGCCGTGATGAAGGCTATGCCCAGAGGTATAAGCATACGACCTTCCATGCCGTCCAAGAAGAACAGAGGAAGGAAGCTTGTCACGATGATGAGTGTAGAATAGAGGATGGGCATACGCACCTCGCGCGAAGCATGATAGATGAGACGAAGCTTGCCGCCCAATCCGTCATTTTGCCCCTCTTCATCGCTTGGAAGTGCAGTCTCGTCGAGTGAGATGTTTTCAGAAAGTTCAGCATTTTCTTCATCTTCTGGCACGGTGACTACGACCTTCTTCTTACGCATCTTACGCCATACATTCTCCACATCTACGATGGCATCATCAACCAGCGAACCGATAGCAATAGCAAGACCGCCCAAAGTCATGGTATTGATGCCGATATTCATCAGATGAAGCACGATGATGGAGACGAGGAAGGCAAGAGGAATGGTGACAATGGAGATGATCGTGGTTCGCATGTTGGCCAAGAAAAGGAAGAGAATGATGACCACGAAGAACGCACCTTCTATGAGACTTCGCTTCACATTGTTGATGGAACTATCGATGAAATCGGCCTGACGGAAGATATCGGTGCTCACATGCACATCACTGGGCAGGTTTTGGGCAATTTCCTCGATGGTTTGGTCCAATTTCTTGGTTAGTTCAATGGTGCCAGTCTTCGGTTGCTTGGTTACGGTCAGAAGTACAGCTGGATGTCCTTTCTCGGAGGCCACTCCCAGCTTGGGCTGTTGTCCGGATATGCGTATGTCAGCGATGTCGGCCAGCATGATCATGTCGTCCTCGCTCTCACCCTTACGCACGATACAAGTGGCGAGTTCATCGATATTGTTCGTCGAACTGATACCTCTCACGATGTACTCATTGCCATATGCAGAGACCACACCACCACTCTTGTTGTCATTCATCCCACGGGTGGCATTCATCACCTCTTCAAGGGTTACGCCATAGTGACGCATCTTGTTGGGATTGAGGAGTATCTGGTATTCCTTGATTTCTCCACCATGTACACTCACCTGTGCCACACCTCCGGTACTCATCAACTGGGGACGTATCACCCAGTCGGCCAAGGTACGAAGGTCGAGTAGGGAAGTGGTGTCGGAGGTCAGGGAGATGATGAGCATCTCGCCCAAGATGCTCGACTGTGGGCCCATGACAGGCGAACTGGCACCCGGAGGAAGGAGTTCGTCGATGCCCGAGAGTTTCTCGTTGACGATCTGTCGAGCCAGATAGATTTCCGTATCCCAGTCAAACTCCACCCATACCACACTGAAACCATTGGTGCTCTGTGAGCGTACACGTCGTACACCTGTGGCTCCATTGACGGCCGTCTCGATGGGCGTAGTGACCAGTTGTTCCACCTCCTCAGAAGCCATACCGCCAGCCTCTGTCATCACCACTACGGTAGGTGCATTGAGATCAGGAAAGACGTCTACCTCAGTGTGCAGGGTACTCCATACACCCAGACCTGTGAGGATGAGGGCACAGACGATGATGAAGAGTCTGTTGTGGAGCGAATATCGTATGATCTTATCGAGCATGTATCGAATGGAAAATTGAAAATGGAAAATTGGAAATCGTGGTTAAGTGATTGCAGAGCTACAAGTTCGCTTGAAAGCTTAGTCCAACGGTTACGATATCGAGGCTTAGCCTTAATGTTAAGAATGTGGAACTAATGATTATGGGTGTGGGCAGGAATGGCATTGCTCGCAGAGGCCAATTTCACTTGGATGGCACCTTTCACCACCACGTTTTCACCACCTTTGAGTCCTTGAACTACCTCGGTGACTTCGCCATCATTGATGCCCAGTTCCACTTGTTGTTTGCGATATCCGTCTTCGTCTATCTGTACGTATACATAGTGTATGCCTTGCTCCTCGGTGATGGCCGTGAGAGGCACGGTGATGGCATCGTGACGTTCATCAGTTATGAGAAAGACCTCAGCATAACTGCCTTGCACGACATCGCCTGTGTTGTTGAACTCAAAGATGATGGGCAGATAGGCACTACCAATAGCTGAGGAATGCGCATAGCTCTGCACATGACCGCCCATCTCAGAGATGTCGTAGAGTCGTTCGCTATAGCTCGTACGAAACTTTGCACTCACCACTCGGTTCAGGCTGCTCCAATAGCGCTCAGGAACCTCTGCTCGTAGGTAAAGATGTTGGTTTTGCGTGATGACCATCAAAGGCTGTCCAGCCTCCACATAGTCACCTTCCTTCACCAGGCATTGCTTCACATAGCCTGCTCTGGGAGCCTTCACTAAGACACCTCCGGCACTTCGATTCTTACGGATGGACTCGTAGGTCAGGCGAGAGGCTTCATACTCTGCCTTGGCAAGCTGGTAGTCCCTCTCACTTACGATCTGGTCCTTTACGAGCAATTCGTTGCGCTCATATTCACGCTTGGCCTGCTCATAGGCGATGCGAGCTTTCTGCACGGGATCGCCATCTGCCATCTGCATATCGGCACTGGTCAGAGAGAATAGTTGGGTACCTCCGGCTATATGCATACCCTCGGATATATGTCCTGTCTGTCCCACACGACCGCTGATGGTAGCAACCACGGTGGTCTCATCGCAGGAAGCTGACATCAGACTACCGCTGGTATGGATGACGCCGTGAAAGTCAACGGGTTTTATTTGCTGAACTTCCACACCTGCCGATTTAGCCTTTTTGGCATCGAGAACGATCTCATCAGAGTGCTTGTGAGCTCCTTCTCCATGTTCATCTGCCTCGTGGTCATGACCGCCATGATCGTGTCCTGCATGCAAAGCTTCATGCCCATCATGATCATGATGTCCCGCCTCATGATGCCCACACGAAATAAGGCAAGTAGCACCTACAAGCCATAGAAAGGCGATGTAGAGTGCTACTTTATGTTTTTTGAAAATACCAACTTCCGTTGACATATTCAAGTTGTCATATCTCTTGTTCTTCATACAGTTTATCATTTTACGATGACAAAGGTACGAAGAAGTTTGTGCAACCGAGTTGCATTTGCAACCCGAAGTTTATAAGTTAGTCTCTTGAATGTTTAGCAAATAGGGTTGGGTTGACCTTACTTACATAACTTATTTCCAGATCAAAGGAAGAGCGTAATAGAGATACTGATTGATGTCGCCATAGAAGTGCTGACCGCCTTCCTTCATGGAGAAACGTATGTTCTCATTGGGACCACCATAGCGGAAGGTGGGAGCAAACTGACGCAACTCGCCAATTACCTTCTTCTCGGGGTCACCTGCCATATCCTTGCTACCAGAGTAGGCATATACCTGGAAGTCATCTCCATAGCCCGAAGTGGACACCTGCTGATTCATCCACTCAGCCGACTTATAGGCATCCTGCTTCTTACCTTCTGCATCGTAGGTCCAGATGTCACCACTCAAGGGCAGGTAGTTACGAACGGCTGAGATACCATAGGCCAACTGATACCAAGTACACAGCGCACCCATAGAGAAACCGCCAAAGGCACGATGCTCACGGGTCTTGGCAATGGCGATACTGTCGGTCTTGCCTTGCAGATAGGTGTTGTATTTCAGTTCCACAGTGGGGATGAGATAGTTCTGCAGTTCGATATGGAAGTCACGACACTGCTTCGTGGCATCATCCATACGGTTGGCTCCGATGTTCTTGTCATCATTGTAGAAAGTGGGGCAAACCACGAGCACTGGAGCAATCTTACCATCCTCGATGAGGTGGTCGAGCACCTGTGCCAAGGGGAGCCAGTCGTTGGGAGGAGTGAGGAAGGAAGTGGTATTGTCACCACCACCATGCATGAGATAGACCACATTGTAGCGAGTCTTCTTGTCCTTGGGATTGTAGCCGTAGGGCACATAGACCTGGGCACGCTTGTCCATCTTCTGACCGTTGCGAACGGCCGTATAGTGGAACTCCTCGATCTTACCCTTCTTCTCTGCGGGCTTCCAGATAGCCTCGGGGATGGGCTGAACCTTGCCTACCGTCTTCTCATAGTTGTCAGGATCGCAGACCTTCCATACGTCCAAGGCCACACCACCGGTAAATCCGCTGTTGTTGTTGATACGGCAAACGAAGATGGCATTGTTCAACCAAGCGTATTTGCTATCCATAGGAGCTTCAAACTGTGGACTGGTGTAGAAATAAAAACCACCCTGGCTCTGCGTGATGAGTCCCTTGTTGCGAACATGTATCGTCACTCCGTCATTGGTGCGTATATTGTAGATAGCCTCCACCTCGGTGCGCGAACCGTTGGACATCTGATAGTCAGCTCCACCAGGAAGCACAGTTCCTTCGATGCGTGGACCTTTGAAGGTACCGCCGGTGATGGGTATGCTCTGACGGCTTCCGTGAGGGGTCTGACCTACACGTTCCACTCCTTGTATCTTCACCTGAAGTTGCATCACAAACTCCAATGCGGGAGTAAATGCCTTGGATTCTTGTGCTTGTTGAGCCTGCTGTGGACGATTTCCCGGTTGCTGTCCTTGCTGAGGACGGTTTCCGGGTTGAGCATGAAGGGACAGACCGAGTACCACAAATGCCATGACGAATAAAATCTTTTTCATGATTTTCAGTATTTTAGTTATTGTTTCAAGCCCTGTTTGCGAAAGTCACTTCGATGAGATTACAGCAGGTGTCATACGAAATCGAGCAACTTTCTTACAATTGTTCACAAAATTACAAAAAAAATAATCAATCTAAATGCTTATACGATATTTTTTTGTAACTTTGCCTACGTGGTGTATATCACTATTAAGTACTTCCATTAGCAAACAATAACTAACTTAAAAATACTAATACATGAAGAAAACTACTCTTTTAGCAGGAGCCATGCTCCTCAGTATGTTGTCTCCAGGTACAGCAAGAGCCCAGCTCAACACCAATCCCGACAAGTTCCTCGGCAATATCACGACTCGTGGTCAGGTGAACGGTGGTGGCTATGAGTACAAGACGAAATGGAACCAGCTGACTTGTGAGAACGAGACCAAGTGGTCTTCTGTGCAAGGTGGCGGTCCCAACTCCTGGAACTGGGGTGGAGCCGACAATGCTTACAACTATTGTAAGAACAACGGTCTTCTCTTTAAGTTCCACTGTCTCGTATGGGGAGCTCAGTATCCTTCTTGGATTGAGAATCTTACTCCCGAAGAGCGTTATAAAGCCGTAGTGAACTGGATGGATGGTGCCAAGAAGCGTTATCCAGACCTTAAGATGTTTGATGTGGTCAATGAGGCCATACAGGGTCATCAGGGCGGCACACACTGGTTTGAGGAATGTTTGGGCGGTAAAGGTGTGAGTGGATATGACTGGATCATTAAAGCTTTCGAGCTCGCACACGAGCGTTGGCCGGATGCCATCCTTATCTACAATGATTTCAACACTTTCCAGTGGCAACGTCAGCAGTTCAAGGACCTGGTAACTGCCCTTCGTGACTATGGAGCACCAATTGATGCATATGGTTGTCAGAGCCACGACCTTACCAACTACTCTCTCAATAGCTTTAAGCAGGCTATGGACGAGATCCAGAACCAGCTCAAGATGCCTATGTACAGCACTGAGTACGATATCGGTACCATTGACGACCAGCTTCAGTTGAGAAACTATAGTGAGCAGATACCCTACATGTGGGAGAAAGAATATTTTGCTGGTCTTACACTTTGGGGATCTACCTATGGTGCCACATGGACTTCCGACAGGGATGCGAACAACAACCAGATACACAATGGCCATTCTGGTATTCTCAACAGAAACAAAGACAACAACGATAAGGCCATCACTCCCTACAACCGTCCTGCCTATGACTGGCTCGTAGAGTACATGAAGAGTGAGAAGGCAAGAACTGCAAAGAGTCCCTTCCCTGGCATGAAGAAGCAGGTAGACTTGTACATCAAGCCCATGCAACCTCGTTTCTCCGTAGGTGAGTCTGCACAGATCGACCTTCGTGCTCGTATGATCGATAAGACACGTAAGATAGAGCGTATCGACTTCTATGCCAACAATCAGCTCTACTGCACCCTCACCGAGGCTCCTTGGGTAGTGGACTACACACCCGGTAAGATGGGCAACATCCCCTTGAAGGCCATCCTCGTAGCAGACGATGGTCAGGAGTACACTCGCTATGGTAGTGTCACCGTGGTGTCTGCACGTGCTCCATATGGAAGCTATTCCATCCCCGGCACCTTCCAGGCAGAGAATTTCGATAAGGGTGTCGAGGGTAGTGCTTTCCACGATGTAGACTACACAAACTCTGGCAATCAGTCTTATCGTACCGACTGTGGTGTAGATATCAGTTCCGGCAACAGCGGTAAGGTGGTCAGCTACACTGAGACTGGTGAGTGGTTGGAGTATACCGTCAATGTGAAGAACGATGGTTATTTCTCTTATGAGATCACGACCACTTCGGGTGTCGACGATGCTGTGATCAGCCTTTCTGTAAAGACCGACTCTGGCTATGTTGACATCACCGACAAGCTCAACGTGCCTTGCTACAAGAGAAATGCTTGGACTAAGTATCAGGCCATCTATGGTCGTACCATTGCTCCTCTCACCACTGGCAAGCAGGTGATTCGTCTCAACATCGACAAGGGTGGTGCCTACATCGACAAGATGACCTTCAAGGCGCTCAATATCAACGAGGATCTCAAGGTCAATGTAGAGGCTACTCCCGCTACCGTCTTTGAGGCCGATACCACCAGCATCAAGGTCAATGTAGAGGGCGAAGCCGAACTGAAGAACGTCCTTATATATATTAATAAGGTTAAGCAGGCTACCCTCACCGAAGCTCCCTATGAGTTGCAGTACATCCCCACTACCAGTGGTATCAACGAGGTGATGGCCTTCGCTACCGATGTCAACGATCAGGTTTCTGAGGTGGCTATCTGCGAGTTGAAGGTGGATAAGAAGCGTATCCCCTTCAAGGACATGAGCATCCCTGGTGATGTAGAGGCTGAGGACTTCGACAAGATGGGCGAGGGCTTCTCGTTCCACGATAGCGACAAGACCGACGATGGTAAGGCCAACTACCGCTCAGACAATGAAGGTATCGACATTGCCAAGACCAGTGACAATCGCTATGTCATCATGAACACAACGGCCAGTGAGTGGATGGATTATACTGTCAATGTTACTCGTGAAGCCTTCTACGATGTCACCCTGACCGTCTCTACCAATACCGACCGTGGTCAGTATCAGGTATTCTTGCTCGGTGAGGATGGTGAGGAGATACAGCTCTGCGCTAAGCGATACATCGCAGCCTACAAGGACCTCAACAACTACAAGACAGTGAAGTTCACCACGGCCACCGCCATTCCCGCTGGTAAGCAAGTGATCCGCCTCAAAGTATGGCAGCCCTTCAACATTGACAAGATGAACTTCGCTGTCAATGAGGAGACGGGTGTAGAGGAAGTATTGGAAGCAAGTCGCATCGACACCTATGCTGTGTACAGTGTAGATGGTAAGTGGTTGGGCAACTTCCGCGCAAGTTCCGACGATGACCTCTCTGCCAAGACCTTAGGCGTCGCTCGCAAGGCTGGTACCTATGTAGTGAAGAATACCGCTACCGGTGAGTCAAAGACCCTTGCAGTCAAGTAATTATTGATCTTTCAATTCCTTGCCCTTGTTTCAGGGCAAGGACACATATAATAAAGAGTGAGCCTCGCTTGAGAGGGCACTGAAAAACCCTCTTGATTGCTGAGGCACATTAAATAATAAAATGGGATTGTAACATTTTGGTGTTGCAGTCCCATTTTGCTTGGTATAGCCGAAAAATCCTAGAAAAACGTGTACCTAGCCCATATTTATCGC
>JAZLII010000126.1:0-3822 GCA_045617275.1 Bacteroidaceae bacterium | reverse complement strand
TGCCCATGAGCCTTGAGATCGACCAGACCTTCATCGGTGCTATTCTGACTGCTATCGGTTACTCTATCAACGATAAGGTGGTTGTATTCGACCGTATCCGTGAGTTCATCGGTCTGCATCCCAAGATGGACCGTCACGAGCTGATCAACAAGTCTCTGAACAGCACTCTGACTCGTACCATCAACACCTCTGTCAGCACCTTCATCGTACTGGCTGTCATCTTCATCCTGGGTGGTAACAGCATCCGCAGCTTCGCCTTCGCGATGATCCTGGGTGTCATCTTCGGTACTCTGTCTTCTATCTTCGTAGCTGCTCCTACCGCTTACGCTATCATGCGCAAGAAGATGGCTAAGCAGGAGGCTAAGTAAGAAGAAGCATTCCTATAAGATTTCACGCGTGTACATTATATACTATATATATGTGGGTACATGTACATGCGTGAAATTGCTGCCCCTGTAGTTAAATGGATAGAACGGAGGTTTCCTAAACCTTTGATCCGGGTTCGATTCCCGGCGGGGGTACTAAGGGCGAAGGCCAAAGGCATTAGTCCTCAAGTACTAAGCAAATTGATAAAAACAAGGGACCTGATAGTTGATATATGTCAATTTGACGGCCCTTTGCCGTTTTTAGATGACAGATTGTATCAATTATTGCCAAAAAAGTTATAAATTTGCAGATAAGTAGCTCGTTTGCCAGAAAACATGCGTCCTCATACGGGCAGATACTATAGTAAGAGACAATAACAACGAAAGAGAGATAATTATGGCAGAATCCTTAGAAATGAAAGAGCTGGACCAAGTAGTAGTCCGCTTCTCAGGTGACTCCGGCGACGGTATGCAGTTGGCCGGAAACATCTTCTCCACGGTGTCTGCTACCGTGGGCAATAGCATCAGTACATTCCCCGACTATCCCGCCGACATCCGCGCTCCGCAAGGTTCGCTTACGGGTGTATCCGGCTTCCAGGTGCACATCGGTGCAGAGCAGGTCTTCACCCCCGGTGACCAGTGCGACGTGCTCGTGGCCATGAATGCTGCTGCGCTCAAGACTCAGTATAAGTATGCCAAGGCTGGTGCCACCATCATCATAGATACCGACTCCTTCGGTCCCAAGGACCTCGAGAAGGCTGCCTTCCTGACGGAGGACTATCTGGGCGAGATGGGCATCGATCCCGATCGTGTCATCGCCTGCCCCCTTACCACCATGGTCAAGGACTGCCTGAAGGACTCTGGCATGGACGTGAAGAGCATCATGAAGTGCCGCAACATGTTTGCCCTGGGTCTCGTATGCTGGCTCTTCGACCGCGATCTGGACATTGCTTTCAATTATCTCAAGGAGAAGTTCGCAAAGAAGGCTGGTGTGGCAGAAGCCAACATTAAGGTCATCCAGGCTGGCTACGACTACGGACACAATACCCACAGCAGTGCCTACAACGTATATCGCATTGAGACCAAGAACAAGGTGCCCGGACGCTATATGGACATCACGGGCAACAAGGCTACGGCCTATGGTTTCATCGCTGCTGCCGAGAAGGCTGGCTTGAAGCTCTATCTGGGTTCTTACCCCATCACTCCTGCCACCGATGTACTCCACGAGCTGTCCAAGCACAAGAGCCTTGGCGTCACCACCGTGCAGTGTGAGGACGAGATAGCCGGCTGTGCATCCAGCGTAGGTGCTGCCTTTGCCGGTGCTTTGGCTGTCACCTCTACCTCTGGTCCCGGTATCTGCCTCAAGAGTGAGGCCATGAATCTTGCTGTCATCATGGAGCTTCCCCTCGTGGTGCTCGACGTACAGCGTGGTGGTCCTGCCACAGGTCTTCCCACCAAGAGTGAGCAGACCGACCTTCTGCAGGCTCTCTATGGTCGCAATGGTGAGAGTCCCATGCCCGTCATCGCTGCCACCAGTCCCACCGACTGCTTCTATGCTGCCTACGATGCTTCCAAGATAGCCCTGGAGCACATGACTCCTGTCGTGCTCCTCACCGATGCCTACATTGCCAATGGTTCGGCTGCATTCAAGCTCCCCAACCTGGCAGAGATGGACGGCATCCAGCCTCCCTATGTGCCCGAGGAACTGAAGGGCACCTGGACTCCTTACATGCGTGCCGAGAACGGTACTCGCTACTGGGCAGTACCTGGCCGTCCCGGCTTCGAGCATATCCTGGGCGGACTGGAGAAGGACGACAAGACCGGTGCCATCTCGACCGCACCTGAGAACCATGACCTCATGACTCGCAAGCGTCAGGCCAAGATCGACAACATCCCCGTACCCGACCTCGAGGTGCTGGGCGACAAGGACGATGCCGACTTGCTCATCGTGGGCTTCGGTTCGACCTATGGTCATCTCCATGCTGCCATGGATGAGATGCGTGCCAAGGGTCAGAAGGTGGCCATGGCACAGTTCCGCTTCCTCAACCCTCTTCCCGCCAATACGGCAGAGGTACTCACCAAGTACAAGAAGGTGGTTGTCGCAGAGCAAAACATGGGTCAGCTCGCTGGCTATCTCCGCATGAAGGTCGATGGCTTCGTTCCTGCTCAGTTCAATCAGGTCAAGGGCCAGCCCTTCATCGTTGAGGAACTGGTGTCAAATTTTACAGAACTCATTAAAAAATAAATAGAAAGGACACAATATTATGGCATATACTCAAAACGATTTTAAGAAGGGACAGCCACGTTGGTGTCCTGGATGCGGCGACCATTTCTTCCTCGCATCACTCCATAAGGCTATGGCAGAGATTGGCGTAGCCCCCAGCGATACCGCAGTCATCTCTGGTATCGGTTGCTCAAGCCGTCTGCCCCACTATATGGCGACCTACGGTATGAACACCATCCATGGCCGTGCCGCTGCGATTGCAACGGGAGCCAAGGTGGCCAATCCCGACCTCACCGTATGGCAGGTCAGCGGTGATGGCGATGGTCTGGCTATCGGTGGCAACCATTTCATCCATGCCAATCGTCGCAATATCAACCTCAACATGATCCTCCTCAACAACCGCATCTACGGTCTTACCAAGGGTCAGTACAGCCCCACCTCTCCCCGTGGCTTCGTCAGCAAGTCCAGCCCCTACGGCACCGTGGAGGATCCTTTCCGTCCCGCAGAGCTCTGCTTCGGTGCCCGTGGTCACTTCTTTGCCCGTGCCGTAGCCACCGATGCTCCTGGTACGGTGGAGGTGCTCAAGGCTGCCTACAACCACAAGGGTGCAGCCGTGTGTGAGATCCTGCAAAACTGTGTCATCTTCAACAATGGCACCCACGAGGCAGTCTATACCAAGGAAGGTCGTGCAGAGAACGCCATCTACCTCAAGCATGGCGAGAAGATGCTCTTCGGCAAGGACCAGGAGTACGGTATCGTGCAGGAAGGCTTCGGCGTGAAGGCAGTCAAGCTGGGTGAGGATGGCTACACAGAGGCCGACGTCTTGGTTCACGATGCCAAGTGTGAGGACAACACCCTCCAGCTCAAGTTGGCTGAGATGGAGTGGCCTGTGGCACTCGGTGTCATTCGCGACGTAGATGCTCCCACCTACGATGACTGCGTGACGGCACAGATCGAGGAGGTGAAGGCCAAGAAGCCTTATCACAGCTTTGCCGAATTGCTTGAGACCAACGATATCTGGGAGGTCAAGTAAGCAATTGACAGACAAAAACACATAAGGGAAGCATGGACATCCGTGCCTCCCTATTTTTTTTGTATGCCACCCCCCTCCCGCTTAATCGCTTTCTTCTTTTGTCTACGCCCGATTCACGTGCCCTCCCTCCTTCCTCTATTCACAAGCATCCCCATCGTAGGTCATGCCTGTACCCGGGCTGTACCATGCGCATGGTACAG
>JAZLII010000125.1:0-15438 GCA_045617275.1 Bacteroidaceae bacterium | reverse complement strand
GCCGTCCACCTTGTTGAAGAAGATACGGGGCATGTCGGTGGTGTAGGTCACCACGAGCTTAGAGTAGGCAGAGAGGTCTGCATAGTGGGTCTCGGGCAGAGAGGTGTCGCCGTAGGGGCAGTCGGTCTCCACGCCGAAGTTGAGGGCACAACCTGCGTCGCCAACGACCTTGGCATCAGCACCTACGCCGTCCCATACCTTGAAGATGTCGCTTGAGATAGCAACGGTGGTCTCAGCCTCATTGCCAGCTACACTTACACAAGTAAGGGTAACGTTGTCAAAACCTGAATAGCGACCAGCGCCAGAACCACCCATCTTCACACCGAGAGTCAGGACACCGTCCTCACCAACTTCTACGAGCAACTCCTGCTTGTAGAGACCCTGTGCGAAGACAACCTCAGTAGCAGCAGCATTGTCGGGGATCCAAGTACCATCACCCATCTCGGTCCAGTTACCTGCACCCTTCTCAGCGAGGCTCTCAGAGGTGATCTGAGGAGCAGCTACCTCAATCTCGTTGGCATAGAGGAAGGTCTCGTTGCTGGGCAATGTCTCACCTGCATTTACCATCTCGATGTACTTAGCGTTGGAAAGACCACGACCAAATACCTGTGCAGCTACCTTGTAGGTACCAGCGGGAAGACCGTAGAGAGTCTGTGAAGCATCGTAGTTGGCCTCGAATGAGCGTGCTACGTGATTCTTAGAAACCAGACCACCCTCAACGTCCCAACCATTCAGGTTGTTGTCGTCAAATGAAGTATTGTTGAGCAGAGCAGTAAGATCCTTGCCTGCCTCCATGTCAGCGCAGTATGCCTTGACTACAGCAGCCTTAACTACGGCGAGCTCATCGGCAGCATTGCCTGCGATGGTACCGTCGGCATAAGCAGCAGCTACATCAGCGATGGCAGCCTTGTACTCAGCGCTGATACCCAGAGCCTCAGCCTTGGCAGCACCGTTGTCCATAGCCTTCTTCACAGCAGCATAAGAAGCAGCGCTCTCCTTGGCAGCATCGATAGCAGCCTTAGCAGCGTTGTAGTTAGCTACAGTAGCATCATCCTGAAGTGCAGCAACAGCCTCCTCCATAGCAGCCTTTACAGCAGCATTCATAGGAGCATTGGGAGCCTGAGCCACGAGTGCCTCTACATCCTCATCGGGAAGTGCATTGACCTTGAAGAGGCGGAAGTTGTCAAAGCCGAAGTAAGAACCGTCACAACCGGTAGCCTTCACACCAATGGTGAGCTTACCATCTGCTCCTACAGTGCAGAGGAGAGACTGGTCGTAGAGACCGGCATTGAAGATGGTGCCAGTGGTACCAGAGCTATTGGGCACCCAGAGACCGTTGTTGAGCTTGGTTGCACCAGATACCTCAGCCTTGCTACCATCTGCAGAGATGAGCATCACGAGCTGCTGTGCATCGTTGGCATAGATATAGTTCTCATACTGGATGGTGGCAGCCTGATCTGCTACTGCCTGTGCGTCAGCGATAGGACGAGCAAAGGCCTGTACAGAGAGCTTGTAGTCACCGGGCTCGAGACCCTCAATGGTCTGAGAGCAGTCAAAAGTGGTGTTGTAAGCAGTGATCACCTTGTTGCCACTACCCTTCACACCTGTGCTGGGAGCACCGCCGAAGGTAGCGATCTTATTGAGCTTCCAACCGGTTTCTCCATCATTGAACTGAGGATTGATGATCTTGCTGGTCATATCTTCTACAGCAGGAACGTTCTTGCCATAATAGGTAAGACGGAAGCTGTCAAATACGACCCACTCGATGCCACCTTCTGAAGTGACACCCAGTTCCAACTTACCATCAGTAACCTCTACCTCAAGTTCGTTCACATAAGCGCCTTCGTTGAACTTGACAGCAGCGGTGTTCTGACCATTGGCAATATGGTATACCTTGCCAGAAGCAGAAGTTACGGCAGCGAAACCATTACGAGCCTCAGTATCAGCCTCTGCAAAGATAGACTTCAATGCCACCTTCTCGCCATTAGCAAAAAGATATGCGGGAAGAACATCGCCAGCCTCGTAGCTGTCAGCAGAAGCAGGAGCAGTACCATTGAGACGGGTATAGCCCTGACAAGAGACACGGTAGATACCATTGGGAAGGTCGGTAATGACCTGGCTGGCAGTAAACTCACCAGCATTCCACTGCTCGCAGTTAGAACTATTGAGCATGACACAGGGCTGACCATAGTCACCACCGATCTTGCTCTTGCTCCAAGCAGCATTCTCAGTATCTCCATTGTGGAAGTCTGCAGCCTTTACGTAGACAGTTGCATCAACAGGATTCTTGGCAGAAGCCTTTGCCAACAGGGCCTTACGATCTGCTGCAGAAACAGCCGACCAAACACAAGATGCATCAGGAGCATCCTTGTACTGAGGCACACCGTTTTCGCTATTGCAGAAATACTTTGAACCGTTGTACATGTAGAAACCACCCTCGCAAGAGATGAGTTCCCATGCACCACTCTGGTCGTTGAAACCATCGGAAGGACGGAGTGCCTTGTCAGCACCCTTGATACCCGACTTCAAAGTGTACTTGCCGTCCTCACCACGAGATACGTTGTATTCAATACCACGTCCGTAGAGAACAGAACGAGTACCCCAGTTCGCACCATTGGAGAGGAACTGACCCGACTCATTGTTCTGGATGAAATACTTGCCATCCTGAAGGTCTACATAAGCAGCTACCTCAGGAGCATCCTCAGCCAGATTTGCATTGTTGGCTTGCAATGCACCATTAGACACAACGGCACGTACACCGAGTGCAACGGCAGAAACTGCAACCAACGCAAGAACTGAACGTAAAGACTTGTTCATAAATTTGTTGATTTAAGTTTTTAATATTTAAAAAGATAGAATTTGTAAAACTAATTTGGCACGCTCCTTAATCAAAAGGAGGCAAAATTCAACATGGTATCGAATGTGCAAATTTACGATTTTTTGCAATACCAGCAAAGATTTTAACAAAAAAAAATGGCCCGAGCCGAAGCCCGGGCCATCCCTTATATATATTTAATAAGGTGTCGTTACCTCATCAAATTACTTTACCTGTACACCGTTTACGTTGTAGGTCTTACCGTTCTTCACGATGACAACCTTACCGTTCTTGATGAACTTACCGTTAACGCTGTTCAGCTCGATGCTGTTGATGCCATCAGCTACGCTACCGTTTACAGGAGCGCTTGCACCGTTGAACTGATAGGTAGTGGTAGAGATCTCAGCGGGCTCACCATTAACCTCAGCAAATACGGTTACGGTCAACTGATACTTGGTACCAGCGTAGAAGGTGATAGGAGCCTCGAATGCAGCGTAAGAATCAAGCTTCATGTTGATCTCACCCACTGCGAGTTCCTTACCAACGTGCCAGAAGGTAACATCCTCATCCTGGCCCTGGAGCATCTCGTTGAGCATGAAGGTGATGCCAATAGCCTCGGGGCAGTTAGCAACCTCTACGTGGAGACCCTCAGCTACGTCAACGCTTACGAGAGAGTGAGCGTTGAGAGTGTACTCAGTACCCAGCTCACCAGCGTATGCAGCCTCAAGATCCTCGAAGCCAGCGAAGAGAGAAGGAGTAACGGTCATCTCAGCGGGAACCTCACCGAGGTAGTAGAGCTCGATGTTATCGAAGATTACCCAGAGGTTGGTGTTAACCTCGTTGCTTACACCGAGAGTGATCTTACCATCGGTAACAACTACCTGTACAGGACCAGTGGTGTAACCACCATTGGTGAAGATCTGAGAAGCCTCATTCATTGAGTTGGGGATGAATACACCATCTCTCTCAACTGAGTAACCACCACCCTGAGTGGTAGCACCCTCCTCTACAACGTTCTTCAAGTTGATCTTGTCATCGTTGATGAAGAAGTAAGGCAGGTTGTCGTTGTCGGCACCATCCTGACGATAGAAGCCCTGAGCACACATTGCGTATACACCATCGGGTACGTTCTCAATAGTCTGAGACATTACGAAGCCCTGGTGGAATGACTCAGCACACATGTTCTCGTTAGCACCACCCTTAGCGTGGTTGGTACCACCGGTAGTGAACTGCCATGCCCAAGAGTTCCAACCCAGGTTGTTGCGACCGAAGTTAGCATCGGCAATCAGAGGAGTTACATCAACGGGAGCCTCAGCAGTAGCACTTGACATCTCAGCGATGAGGTCAGCCTTGCTGGTGAATACCCACTGAGCAGCAGCAGTAGCCTCAGTAGCGTCGAAGTTAACCTTGTTGTCATTAGCGTTGGTAGCCAGATAGGTATTACCATTCTTAATAGCGAATGTGCCATTGCCTACAGCCTCGATAACGAAGTTGGTAGCACCACCGTCTACGAAGCAGTTGGTACCCAAGAACTGGCTTGCACCACCGTTAGAGATGTGTGAGTCGAGAGTGTAAAGGTTGTCACCTACCTCGGTTACAGTGAAGAACTGACCGTGCTTGGTAACAGAAGCTCTGGTACCCCAGTCGTTTGCACCGTTCAGGTAAGCACCGGTAGCAACATTCTTGATTACATAGTCATCGGTAGCCAGACCCTTAACGGTAGCACCGTTGATAGTGAACTGAGCAGTACCGTTGATGATACCCTCAACGTTTCTCCAGATCACCTCGAGCTGATACTTGGTACCCTGCTCGAATACTACGGTCTTGCCAAACTCAGCATAAGCCTTACCGCTGAGGCTCATCATGCCCTCAGCAATCTTCTTGTCAGCTACCCACTCGGTACCCTCTGCAGTAGCAACCTGCTTCAAGGTAGCGAGAGAATAAGATGCACCGAAGGGAACGAAGCCCTCAAATGCTACAGATACAGCCTCAGCTGCCTCTACGGCAACCTCAGAGTGGCTATTGAGAGCGATCTCCTCCTCACCAGCGATCAGAGAGGGAAGTACAGCGGGCTCAACGGGCTCAGCCTCAACGAGCTTAGTCAGCTTAGCAGCGGTGATAGTGGTGTTGGCCCAGTTGGCACCCTTGATACAGTTCAGGTGAGCATAGCCAGCCTCTGCTACGATCTTAGCGAGGTCATATACCCAAACGCCACCCTCATTACTGATCACATAGGGGCTGTTTGCGCTGTTGATCTCGATATAGTCACCAGAGTTGTTCATACCCTGACGGTTGAGCAGCAGACGAGGAGTACCCTCGGTGGTAGTCAAAGCCAAAGTAGTATACTCAGACAGATCAGCGAAGTAGCTACCGGCTACGTTGCCGTCGCCATAAGGCAGACCGGTAGAAACACCTAATTCATAAGCACCAACGCCAGCGTTTACTACATTATTTACAGCACCGAAGCCATCCCACTGGCAGAACATCTGCTTGGTCAGGTCGCAAGTCTCCTCTACATACTCGGGAGCGATGTAAGAACCAGCAAACTCGAAGTAGTAGGTACCAACCTCAACGGGATCAGAAGCGGGCTGACCGTAAACGGTAATAGCCAACTGATACTTCTTGCCAGCCTCGAAGTTGATGGGGTTCTCCAGCTCAGCGTAAGCAACGCCGCTCAAAGACATCTCACCAGCTGCAATTTCCTGACCAACACTCCAGAAGATACCTTCCTCATCCTGGCCCATGTTCATCACGTTGATGTTGTAAGAAGCACCAATTGCCTGGGGGCAGTTGAGGATGTTAGCAGTGATAGCGCTAGCAGACTCTACAGTTACGATAGAGTGAGTATTCAGACCATACTCCTCCTCGCCGCAAACCAATGCAGGCTCAACCTCGGTCACGAGCTCGATCTCCTGCCATGCCTCGATCTTGATGTTCTTGAACTCATAGGTTACCTCAGCAGCCTTGGTCAGGTCGAGAGCAAATGACTGCCAACCAGCCTGAGCAGTGAACTCACGTTCGAAGGTCTGCCACTCAGTAGTTACGTCGATAGCGTTGCAGATGTTACCGGCCTTCCAGTTGTTACCGTCGGGAGTAGCGTGAGCACCGAAACCGAGGTTCTGAGCAGAAGAAGCCTTAGCATCGAAGGTCATCTTAATCTTGGTCTTAGCATCGAGAGCCTTGTCCATTACGAACCAGATCTGGGTATCCCAAGCCTGATCCTTCTGAGCCTGGCTTACTACGGTGATAGCGCCGCTCTGGTTAGAGAACTGATTCTGGTAAAGCTTAACAACATGCTGATCAGCGGTTACATCTACCCAGTCGTAAACTGCGTCCTCGTCTTCAACTTCCTTCTCATAAGACACCTTTACGTTGTCGAAGTAGAAGGTAATGTCATTCGCTTTGTCCTTAGACAAGTTGAATGCGATAGAGTGCATACCATCAGCTTCGTTTGCAACGGTCATTGAACCATTGAAGGTCTTCCACTCGGTGGTAAACGCAATGTCACCGATAGCAGCCCAGTGCAGATACTCACCTGCGCCAGCATGGCTCTGAGTGCCAATGGTTACAGGAGCACTTGCCTTGTAGTCGAAAGACACATTAACAACTGTACCTGCGGGGAGAGCATCTTCCCACAAGATCCATGCCTGAGCATCCCAATCTTCCTTAGCACCAGCTACAGAAAGTACAGAAACGCCCTTACTACCATCCTTACCGAGACCTGCCTGAGGTACGGCGACAGAAGCAGCAGTGTTACCACCAGCATTGGTCTTGGTCCAGACCACAGTCTGATCCGACTCAAGATCTGAAGAAACTGTGATAACCTGAATTCCTGCATATGCAGCTGCAAAACCAGCTACAGCAAGAACAGCAATTAAAAACTTCTTCATCATTTTAATGATTAAAAAGGTTAATAAATAAAGTTAATTAAAATTTGTTTTCTTATCGTTCACGATGCTTTCCTATGGCTCACGCCCTTATAGTACACGCATTTCGGGTACAAAATTACAAAAAAAATGTGAAACATATACCTTTTTTATAATAAAAAATATCAATATCATATAGAAAATAGCGATAAAACACGAGATACACCAGCCAGAAGAGTGACAGAGCGAACAAATTCGACGAATTTTCCCACGAAATGGAGGAAAGCGCGCTATACCTTTTGTCGGGTCGAATAATTGTTGTACCTTTGTCGCCACATGCCGAAATTTTATTAAACACATACAATGAGAGCCAACACTTTTTTTTCACTCTTTCTTTTTCTTTGCTGCACCTTGTGCACACAAGCCGCAGACCGCAAGGTGATTCGCATCACTTCCACAAGCGGAGAAGAAGAGAGTTACGACAATTTCCTTTACAATAGTGAAAATCAGCTTATTTGGGTACAGAGCAGTACCAACAGTACGCGAGACGTGTACACCTACGACGAGAAGGGCCAGCTCCTTCAGAAGACCACGCTGAGCTGGATCGCTGCCAACAAGCAGTACAAGGAACTCAACCGTGAGACGTACACCTACGACAACAACGGTATGGTGAAGACCATGGATCGACTGACGAGCATCGGCACGTCCTTCCAGCGACACTACGTCTTCTCGGACTACAAGTACAAGGACGGCAAGGCCATCTTCTGGCACATGGAGGACATCCGCGAGAGCAACACCTACAAGTATGACTATCAGGTCATCACGACACTCGACGAGCAAGGACGCGTGGTGACAGAGAACGTAGAGGAACTCGACTATGACTATCCCGAAGACGGCTTCTGTGCCTATGAGGGTTCTACCTTTACCTACAAGGACAACGGCGACATCGACACGGAGGTTCGCACGACTTACAACTACGCCTACGACAAGATCCGTAAGAGCGAGAACTACACCTACACCTATGCCGACCTCGCGCCTCAGTACGCACCTGCCGGCCTCAAGGCCAACGTCAAGGGAGCAGAGGTAGTCCTTTCCTGGGATGCCGTGGAAGGTGCCAGCAGTTACGTACTGACCTTCGACATGCAGCGTCAGACCGTGCAGGGTACATCATACGCGGTCAAGGACATCTCCATCGGAGACCATGAGTTTGCCGTTCAGGCCGTCATCGACGGTGTGGAGCGCAATGTCAGCACCCCCATCCTTGTCAGCGCCAACGATCCCGGCAAGAAGGCTGCAGAGAACCTCATGGCCGGCGAACCTCGCAAGAGCATCGAGGACACCGACGAAGGCACTCCCCGCACCTTCTACATCGTACCCCTCACTTGGACGATTCCTCAGGGACATTCAGAGATAAAGGAAATCCGAATTTATTACACAAGTGTCATCCACGGCACCGTATACCAGGCTGTCGGCGACAACAGAGCCACAAGCTACTCTCTGAAGCTCGATGAGTACGATGTACGCCAGACGGACAGCGAGGGCGTCTACACCGATGGGGCCGACATGGACATCTATGTGACTCTCGTCTATGGTTCGGGCGAGAGCGAGGCATCCAATGTCGCCACACTCAACCCCTACAATCTGGCCAACGGCATCACTGAGCCAGACGCCATCCATTCGCTGTCTGCTTCGCCTGCCGCCAAGCAGTTCACCGTCGGAGGTACTCCCGTTAAGGAGAACTATCGTGGCATCATTATTTCAAACGGAAAGAAAGTTATAAAGAATTGAAGTTCAATAGATTTATAATCACACTATCGCTCTTAGGCCTGGCCTTCGGGCAACCTCTCTACAGTCCCCTTTGGGCACAGTCGACCACCAAGGAGGCACTGCACAAGGACGACGTGCATGGTCGCGTATTGGACGAGACCGGCGAACCTCTTCCCGGAGCCAAGGTGACGCTTCGCCTGCAAAGCGGACTGGAGTCGCACAGTGTCACCGACGACGATGGCAACTTCAGCTTTGCCACCACGGGCAACGCCGAGCGCATCTACGCCTCTTATGTAGGTTTTGAAGAAAGCCAGATCTTCGTCAAGTCTGGCAAAAAGGAGTATATACTTCGCTTGCAGCCCAAGAAGGAGATGATGGAAGAGGTAGTGGTGACGGGTTATCAAAATATTGACAAACGAAAGCTCACAAGCGCCATCACCAGCATCACCAAGGAGGACCTTGACTTCAAGGGTGCGCTCACCGTCGACCAGATGCTGGAGGGAAAGATCGCCGGTCTGCTCACCACGACCATCAGTAGCATGCCCGGTGCTCAGACGTCCATGAGACTGAGAGGTACGACGACCTTCACGGGTACACGCGAACCGCTTTGGGTCATCGATGGCATGATCTACGAGGATCCCGTGCCCTTGTCGGCCGACGATATCAATTCGCTCGACAAGATCAATCTTATCGGCAATGCCATCTCGGGTCTGAATCCTCAGGATATCGAGCGCATCGACGTGCTGAAGGACGCTTCTGCCACAGCCATCTATGGTACACGCGCCTCCAACGGTGTCATCGTGGTCACCACCAAGACAGGACAGGCAGGCAAGACGCATATCAACTATGCCTTCAATGGCATGACCACCCAGCGTCCTCACTATAGCGACTTCCAGCTCATGACGTCCAAGCAGCGCATCGACGTGAGCCGTGAGATCATGGAGAAGGGGCTCTTCTTCCAGCGTATGCCAGAGCGCTACGGCTACGAAGGGGCCTTGATGAACTATTGGGACAAGAAGCTGTCTTTTGCCGAGTTTCAGCAGCAGGTGTCGCAGATGGAGCAAAACAATACGGACTGGTTTGGCGAACTCTACCGTACCTCTTTCTCACAGACTCACAGTGCGAGCGTCAGTGGCGGAACGAGCAGCACAAGATACTACGCATCAGTGGGTTATGACAACGACCGCGCCGCAGAGCGAGGAGCGGGCCTGCAGCGTTTTACGGCACGTATGAACCTCACCACCCACCTCTCCAACTCCGTCACGGTGGACTTCCGCCTGAGTGGCAGCATGCAGGATGCGCACTACAATCCTGGATATTACTCTGCCTTCGACGAGGCTTACTATACCAGCCGCATCTTCCCTTCCCGACTGGAGGACGGTGAACTGGCCTATATCCAGAAGTACATCACCACCAACCAGTCCACGCAGCGCAACGTATACGGCAAGTACCACATCCTCAACGAGTTTGACCAGGGTGGGCAAAGTGTGAAGAACAAGAGTCTCAACCTCACGGCTGCGCTCAACTGGGACATTGCGAAAGGCCTCCGATACACCACGACTGGAGGTGCTACGACAACGACCAATCTCACGGAGGACTGGATCGGCGAGCAGTCATTCTATGCTGCTCAGCTCCGTGGCTACGACTATGGTGCCACGCCTCCCACCTCCGATGCCATAGCGCTTTCCACCCTGCCCGAAGGTGGACTGTGGTCCAACTCTTCCACCAGTCAGTTGTCGTACCTTTGGCGCAATCAGCTGAACTACAACTTCGACATCGACGATACGCACTACTTCAACTTCGACTTGGGCCATGAGGTGTCTTCGGCTCGCTATCGCGGACAAAACAGCGGTACCATCCCTGGCTACATGCCTTCGCAGGGTGAGTCGTTCACTCCCATTTGGGCGGGTTCGGCAAGCGATGCCACCTCTTATTATTGGTATCTCCGTCATTGGTTCATGGGATCGGGCTCGACGCCCAATGCCTTCCCTCGCATCACCGACAAGAAGAGCAACAAGCTGTCGTTCTACCTCACAGCCACCTATTCTTACAAGAATCTCTTCTCGCTCAATTTCAATGCGCGCAACGACGGTTCCAATCGTTTCGGCCAGTACGAGAGTGAGAAGTTCAATCCCGTATGGTCAGTATCAGGCCGTGCCAATCTGCATGAGATGGGATTCCTACGCGACAAGACCTGGGCGGAGACCCTCGCCGTGCGTGGTTCGTACGGCTATCGTGGCAGCGTGCCCAATGCCACCCCTTATCTCATCCTCAACACGCCGAAGAAGAGCAGCGTGAGTGGCGAGCTCTACGCGGGCATACACGACTACCCCAACTCCAACCTGAAATGGGAGAAGACCTCCACCTACGACTTGGGTATCGACGCCTCGTTCCTTAAGAGCCGTATCAATGCGGGTATCGATTTCTACCGCAGCCTGTCCACCGATCTCATCTCCAGTCGTGCCGTATCGCTGGTCAACGGTACGTCTTCGCTCTATTTCAACGACGGGGAGGCCACCAATACGGGTTTTGAACTGACGCTCAACACGCTCAATGTCAAGACTCGCGACTTCCAGTGGCGTACCTCTTTCATCTATTCTTACAACAAGAATCGGGTCAAGCGAGGCACGCAGGACGACAACACCTACATGGACTACCTCAACGGAAGCGTAGTGCTCGATGGAAGTAGTATCGACGGATTCTATTCTTACAAGTTTGAGGGTCTCGACGAATACGGTCTGCCTCGCTTCAAGGATCTTCAGGGCAACGCCGCAGGACTGTCGCGCGACCAGTTCCTGCAGCACATCCTCACCTTCAGCGGCACTCGCATCCCCTATCATCATGGTAGTTTCTCCACCGACCTGCGCTGGAAGGGACTGACGCTCCGTGCACAGTTCACCTACAAGGTGGGCTATAGCCAGCGTCTCCTGGCGCTCTATCAGGACGGCAACCCTGCCCTGCCCCAACCGGAGGACAACATGAGTTCTGTCTTCGTGGACCGCTGGCGTCAACCTGGTGATGAGCGCTTCACCACCATCCCCGGTCTGAGCAATGTATCGCTCGATATGCCCGATGGATATACCCCCATCAACATCACCAACGAGCACCTCTTCACCATGGTCGACCTCCCTTACGTACGCTATGCCGGCCCCTCCACCTATACGGGTTGGTTCATGTATGACCATAGCGATACGCGTGTGGTCAAAGCCGACCACATCCGATTCCGCTCGCTCACACTGGGCTACGACCTTCCCGACTCCTGGCTCCAGCACGTGGGTATCGGCAACTGTCGTATCGACTTCCAGGCACAAAACCTCGGAGTATGGGCTTTCGACAAGCGCCTCAAGGGACAGGATCCCGACCAGGTGGCCAGTATCGGCATGCCCGTCTTGCCCACCTTCAGCTTTGGCATACAGTTGGGATTTTAAAGAGCGAACAACGAATTGACGAATGAAGCATGAAACTATTTAAAGCAACATATAAGACCATACGAAAAGCGTTAGTGAAAAGTGTACTTTATACTTTTTACTTTTCACTTTTCACTTCAGCATTTCTGCTGACGGCTTGTTCTGACTTTCTGAAGGAGGAGGACAAGGACCTGGTCATCCCTCACACGGTAGAGCAATATGAGGCGATGCTCCATGAGCATGGCTTCTTGCAAGTGAGTTGGTTCTACAAGTCCGACCTTATGACCGACGACATTGCAGAAAACCCCGTTGCCACGACCTCTGCCAAAAATCCCTATAAGAGTCTCTACACTTGGCAGCGGGACGTGGAGCGCGACGGGGCCGGTCATCCTACGGGAAGTACCAACCTCATGTGGTCTCAGCTCTACAACGACGTCTTGGTGGCCAACTACATCATAGAGCGTGCCGAGGATGCTGAGGGAAGCGAGGCCGAAGTTCAGTATCTCTTGGGCGAGGCGCACTTCCTGCGTGCAAGGTCCTATCTTGAGTTGGCTTGCATCTACGCACCGGTCTACGATGCCACTCAAGCCGACCGTCAGATGGGCGTGCCTCTCCGTCTGGGTACGGGTGTCACCAACGACTATGAACGCTCCAGTCTCAAAGAGGTGTACGGGCTCATAGAGCGCGATCTCAAGGAGGCCATCCAGCTGTTTGAGCAGTCGGGGCTTACCCTGTCTCTCTGGCACCCTGGCAAGAAGGTGGCCCAGCTTCTTCTCGCACGTACCTATCTTTATATGGGAGAGTGGCAGAAGGTCATCGACACGGAGACTGCGCTCATCCAGAGCTGTCCCCAGGGGCTTTTCAGCCTGAAGTCTCAGCCCCACAGTGCCAGCATCACCCTGAGCAATCCGGAGTTGCTCCACACCTATGGCTCATGTGCCTCTCTCATCGTCACCGACCATGAGGGTGTACAGCAAAACGACGTGCCCACGCTCTACAAGGACGAGAGCAGTACGCTGGCCGTCTATGGGGTGTCTCAGGACTTGCGCGATGCCTTCCATGAGGGCGACTGCCGTCCCTATACCTATCTGGCTTCCACATCGAGTGGCATGGATGTGCCGGGCAAGTGGCATACGCGATTTACCAAGTTGGGAGCTTACTCCTATCGTTTGGCCGAAGCCTATCTCTCACGTGCAGAAGCCTATGCCGCACTGGGAGAGGCGGAGAAGGCACTGGCCGACGTACGCACCGTCGTGCTGAGCCGAGTGGAGGACATCCATCGTGTCCACTTCCCCACCCCTCAGGGCGGCGAGGACTATGCGCTGAGCGTACGCAGGTTCGTGCTCAACGAGCGCCGGTTGGAGTTCTGTGGAGAAAACCATCGTTGGTTCGACCTCCGTCGCACGGCTTCCTGGTATCCCAAGCCCATCACCCACGTCTTCACCATGAGCAGTTCGTCCACCAGCGGGTCCACGGGTACGGAGCAGGGGCAAGAGATATATGTGCTCGATTCTGGTTCTCCCAACTACATCTTCGAACTTCCCGAGGCAGAACTCCAGATCAATGGTTCCATCCAGCCTTATGGGCTTCGTCAGGACATCAACCCCGAATAAATGCATAGCGACATGAATATACGCCATCTACTGATATTCTTCACTCTATACCTCTCCCTCTTCACGTTATCCGGATGTAGTGAAAAGGAAGATACCACGCCTTCCATGGCCGACACAGACCGCTTGGAGTCGCTCATAGACAGGAGCTTGCCTCGTGTCAAGTCCTTCTGCGACGAGTATGGCACCTACCTCCTCTACCAGTTCGACCAGGAGCAGGACTTTGCCTATCAGTTTGAAGAGGCAGCCAACTGGGAACAGGCCACATTGGAGAGGCTCAGCCGAGAGGAGGCGAGCGATGCAGTGGACTATCTCTACGAGCATTTCTTCCCTGCCTACTGCGATGCTTTCAAGTCGGAGTTCTTCCCTCGCAAGATGTTGCTGGTGAAGTCCATCAAGGGAAAATCTCTGGGTATCAGCCAGCCCGATGCTAAGGGGATGCACCAGGCTGTGGCCAGTCTCAACAGCATGACCATCGCCTACGACCAGACGCAGCTTGAGACGCTCAGCGAGGAAGGCAGGCAGACCTACCTGCGTCAGCTCCACACCACCTTGCTGGCTGGCTATCTGGTCAACGTGCGTTCTCACTATCCCATAGGTGACGCCTACCTCTCCCTTTCCCAGCCCTACTATTCCTCGCTCATGGAGGAGCATCGCACACAGGCAAGGCGCTTGCCCGATGAGTTCTTCCTCAATCGGGGTTTCTTCCGTCCCGACGACGATGAGTCCACCTATTTCGTCTCTGCTCAGGAGGACCTGACGGAGTTCACGCGTCGTCTCATCCTCATGGATGAGCAGTTGCAAGACAGTCTGGCAGACTATCCGGTGATGGAGAGCAAACTGGGTCTCGTGGCCAACGGACTGAAAGCCATGGGCATAGACATCGCCGCTATCAATCCGCTGACCCAGTACTATCTGGAGATCGGAGAGTCCACCGTACCTCCCAGCATTGTGGCCGGCGAGGTGGTCACTCCCACCCACGAGGCTTCGCTGCCCCTTACGTTCCTACGCGGTTCGAAAGGCTTTGCAAAGGCTGAGGTATGGGTCCGTGGCAGTCTGCAGCATCTCCTCGACCTTAGCGCCGAGTCGCAGGCTTCACGTCTCGTCCGCACCGTCACGCTTACAGGTCTCGTCGAAGGCACCAATCCCGTGGAGATACGTCTCTTCGAAGAGGGTCGCCCCCGTCCTTCTGCAGTTTGCAACGTCAGCGCCTATTTCGTCAGCAAGGCCATCTATATGCACACAGAGAACTCGCTGGGCGAGAAGTACCGCCTCCACGTCTACAACTACGACTATACCGATGGCAGCAGTACAGCCACCAGCATCCGTTTCCGCAAGATTGCCACGGAGGTGGACATGAATACGGGTGTAGACAATGGTGAGCAGCGATTCTGGGTCATCTACAAGGAGGATGGACTCGTTCGACGCATCGTAGAGAAACTGGAGGTGGTGGATTTCGTCAATCTGAAGAACTCCTACGAACCGCAGTGTACCTATGAGTTCCAATACGATGAGAAGGGGCAGTTGGCAGGTGTCACCCTCGACGGACAGCCCTATGCCGGCAGTTTCCGCTATAGTGCAGGACTGCTGACGGCCTACACCTATGCTCACCTTCCCTCTGCCGACGGTTCGCAGCCTGTACGTCACGACGTGGCCTACTCTCCCACCTACGACACGAGCGTCACTCCGGCCTTGCGTCTCGACTGTCTCGATGCCGCAGCTTCAGGTCACTGCTTCAAGTACAAGGGCGACGAGAGGCTCAACTACTTCTACCTGCCCGACCTGCCCGCCATCATTCCCGGCACCGTGGCTGGCATCCCCCTGCAGATCTTGTATGCCAAGTATCTCTTCACCGAGCTCTCTGGCATCTGGAGCAATAGTTGGCTACTGGAGGGCAACACCAACATGACGGAAGTCACCCTCGACGATGTCACCTGGACCTACCACTTCGTCCTCCAATGACACTCCACCCC
>JAZLII010000124.1:0-3100 GCA_045617275.1 Bacteroidaceae bacterium | reverse complement strand
CACCCTTACCACGTTCGAGAATAGCTGTATAATCATCTTTAATCGGAGCGGTTATCCATTCGGGAATCTGAGCACCCGCTTGTTGAATATTAAAATACGGACCTTCCAAATGGATACCTTGTATGGGAGAAGTAGAATCAGTCATGATTTCACGGCAGGTATCAAGCGCCTGATTGATCATCGGTACTGTACTTGACGAAAGCGTGGGAAAAATGGCCGTAGTACCATAATGCAGATGAGCATTGACCGCCACATCAAATGCTTCCTTTGTACCTTCCATGAAATCTCGTCCACCACCACCATGAACATGCAATTCGTTACCACCCGGAACAATATCAGCACCGTGCACATCAATCCGCTCGGCACCTACAATGGGGAGTTCCGTATTCTCTACCGCGAAGATACGACTACCTTCTACGATTACGCTACCGTTGCGGAGCCAACCTTGAGGAGTAAGGATGCGTCCGCCATAGATTTGCTTATACATGAGTCATCTACTTCATTTATAGTCACTTACGCAAACAATGCGAAGTTTTGCAAACGTTTGCGATACAAAATTACAAATTATTTGCAAACGGCGCAATATTTTCTCTTATTTTTTCACTCAGGCATAGGTTTTCTATCATTTCGCAAGCATTTTTGCCAATTTCTTCGTATCTTTGAGGCCCAAATAAACGCTTGTAATCATGGAAAACAAGAAAGAACGACTGGTCCTGCACGACACTTCGTTTGTCGACCTCATGGCACGACGAGTCTTCAACGTACTGCTGGTAGCCAATCCCTACGACGCCTTCATGCTCGAAGACGACGGCCGAATAGACGAGAAGATCTTCTTCGAATATGCGAAGCTGGGTCTGCGATTCCCACCCCGATTTACCCAGGTGGCCTCTCAGGAAGAGGCTGAGGAGGAGATGCAGAAGCGCGACTTCGACCTGCTCATCTGTATGCCCGGAACGGACAACAACGACGTCTTCGACATCGCGCGCAACATCAAGGAGCGCTTTCCCGACCTCCCCATCGTGGTACTCACGCCCTTCAGCCACGGTCTCACCCGAAGGATGGAGCATGAGGACCTGTCGATGTTTGAATACGTATTTTGCTGGCTGGGCAATACCGAACTGCTGCTTTCCATCATCAAGCTCATCGAGGACAAGATGAATCTGGAGCACGATGTGCAGGCAGGCGTGCAGATGATATTGCTGGTGGAGGACAATATACGATTCTACAGCAGTATCCTGCCCCATCTCTACCGCTTCGTACTCAAGCAGAGTCTGGCCTTTGCCAGTGAGGCGCTCAACTCTCAGCTGGAACAGCTTCGCATGCGTGGACGTCCAAAGATAGTCCTGGCACGCAACTATGAGGAGGCACTCGATCTCTACACTCGCTATGCCGAGAACACGCTGGGCGTAATCAGCGACTGTCGTTATCCCAGAGAGGGCGAGATAGACGAACTGGCCGGCTACAAGCTCCTCAGCCACATCCGTCAGTGCGACTGCTACATACCGCTCGTATTGGAGTCGAGCGAGTCCAATGCCGACCAGCTGGCCTGGGAGATCCATGCTCGCTTCATCGACAAGAACTCCAAGAAGATCGACGTGGACCTGCGCGACATCCTGCGCCGCTACTTCGGTTTTGGTGACTTCGTCTTCCGCAATCCGGAGACCTTGGAGGAGGTGGCCCGAGTGAAGAACCTGAAAGACCTTCAGGACAGCATCTTCACCCTGCCACGTGAGTCACTGCTCTATCACATCACGCACAACAACGTCTCACGCTGGCTTTGCTCGCGTGCGCTGTTCCCCATATCGGAGTTTCTAAAACACATCACGTGGGACTCCCTACAGGATGTCGATGCACACCGCCAGATCATCTTCGACGCCATCGTGTCGTATCGCAAGATGCGCAACCAAGGCGTCGTGGCAGTCTTCCAGCGCGAGCGATTTGACCGCTATAGCAACTTTGCCCGCATCGGTGAAGGCAGCCTCGGCGGCAAGGGACGAGGCCTGGCATTCCTCGACCACATCATCAAGCGCCATCCCGACCTCAACGGGTATGAGCAGGTATTCACCATGATACCCAAGACCGTGGTGCTCTGTACGGATGTCTTCGACGAATTCATGGACTCCAATGAGCTCTATCACATCGCCCTGAGCAATGCCACTGACGACGAGATACTGCGTGCCTTCCTCCATGCCCGTCTGCCCCAGAGCCTCGTGGGCGACCTCATGGCCTTCCTCGACGTAGTGAAGTCACCCATAGCCATCCGTTCGTCCTCACTCTTGGAGGACTCGCACTACCAGCCTTTTGCCGGAGTCTACTCCACCTACATGATACCCTATCTCGACGATCAGTACGAACGTCTGCGCATCCTCTCCGACGCCATCAAGTCGGTCTATGCCAGCGTCTACTACCAGTCGAGCAAGGACTACATGACCGCCACGAGCAACCTCATCGACCAGGAGAAGATGGGCGTCATCTTGCAAGAGGTGGTGGGAAAGGCCTACGACACGCGTTTCTACCCCACCTTCTCAGGTGTGGCTCGTAGCATCAACTACTACCCCATCGGAGAAGAGAAGGCTGAGGAAGGTACGGTCAATCTGGCCCTCGGTCTGGGTAAGTACATCGTGGACGGCGGTGTGAGCCTCCGTGTCTGTCCCGCCCATCCCGACCATGTACTCCAGACGAGCGAGATGGAACTGGCTCTGCGCGACACACAGACCCGATTCTATGCACTCGATCTCGAACCCAAGGAACTGGAATTTCAGGTCAACGACGGATTCAACCTCAAGCGTCTGGCCGTGAAGGTGGCCGAGCCCGACGGTACGCTTCGCTACATAGCCTCTACCTTCGACCCGTACGACAACGTGATACGCGATGGCATCTACGAGGGTGGCCGCAAGGTGCTCACCTTCTGTGGCGTGCTGCAGCATGGCGTGTTCCCCCTGCCCGAACTGCTCCAGAAGATACTGAAGTATGGTGAGGAAGAGATGCGCCGCCCCGTGGAGATCGAGTTTGCCGTCAATCTTGATGAAGACCGCAACGGTGAATTTTATCTCCTTCAGATACGTCCCATGGTGGACAATCGCATGATGCTCAACGAGGA